>CALFIC010000084.1 GCA_937876225.1 uncultured Chloroflexota bacterium
AGTCGAGCCGCAGCACGCTGCGTCGTACTGCGGCTCCACCATGCAACGCATGGTGGTATGAAGGAGGAAGTAAAGTAGCAAGTGTGAACTTGTAGAGACGCAGTCGAGTCGCAGCTTGCTGCGTCGTACTGCGGCGCCACCATGCAACGCATGGTGGTACGAAGCATAACGGAATGAGTATGGTAAGATAGACGCACCGCAACCAAGCCACCACTGTTCGAGGAGGAACACCATGGCGAATTTCAATGGATTAGGGATGAATCTCGGCAATTTATCACGATTGTCCGATGCCCAGACACGCTCAATTAGCCCCGAAAACTACGACGGCGCCAAAGGGCGTGGTGGCATGGCCACCGAAGGTACCGGCGCCATCCATGCCCGCGGTATGGGCCAAGGCTGGAAAATCTCGCCGTCGATCCGGATTGCCGCCGGTGAAACCCGCGAAATTGCCGATATCGACGGCATGGGCGCCATCCAACAAATCTGGCTCACGCCCACCGGCAATTTCCGCCTACAAATCATCCGCATCTACTGGGACGACCAAGTCAACCCATCGGTCGAATGCCCACTCGGCGACTTTTTTGCCAGTGGCTGGGGCAAATACGCCCAACTCAGCTCACTGGCCGTGTGTGTCAATCCCGGCAGTGCCTTTAATTGCTATTGGGAAATGCCCTTCCGCAAACGTTGCCGTATCACCGTCAGCAATATTTCGGACAAAGAAGTCACCCTCTACTACCAAATCAACTACACCCTGACCGAAGTCCCTGCCGATTGTGCCTACTTCCATGCCCAATACCGCCGGAGCAACCCGTTGCCCTACGCCACCGACCACACCATCCTCGATGGCGTGATTGGTCGCGGCCACTACGTAGGTACCTACATGGCCTGGGGCGTCAACAATTGTGGCTGGTGGGGTGAAGGCGAAATCAAGTTCTTTATGGATGGTGATGGCCAATTCCCGACCATTTGTGGGACCGGCACCGAAGACTATTTTTGTGGATCGTACAACTTTGACCTCGGCCCGGCCAATGGTGGCTACCGTGAATTCACCACACCCTACGCCGGGTTGTCGCAAGTCATCCGCCCCGACGGTACCTACCAATCGCAGACCCGCTTTGGCATGTACCGCTGGCACATCATGGATCCCATCCGCTTCCAACAAGATTTGCGCGTCACCATCCAAGCCCTCGGCTGGCGCAGTGATGGTCGCTACTTGCCACTCCAAGACGATATTTCGTCGGTGGCGTATTGGTACCAAACCCTGCCAACCGCCCCATTCCCGGCGTTGCCCGACCGCGATTATCTCGAGATTATCTAGCCCATTACCATCGTATGCGGGGCTTATTCACCACCGCCCCGCATATTTTTTTACACAGAAAACGGAACAATCATGCAACGCATCGCCCTCACCACCTGGAGCATCCACCCTTACCTCAGCGATGGCAGCCTCGATTTGCTCGCCATGCCGGCACGCATCAAGGAAGCAGGGATTGCGACGGTCGAAATCTGCCATTTCCACATCCCCAGCACCGACGCTGCCTATCTGCAATCACTCAAAGCCGCCGCAGCAAGTGCCGGTGTCGAAATTTTTAGTATTTTGATTGACGCCTTCGATATTTCGCAGGCCGACAACGCTGCTGACATTGCCCAAGTCCAACTCTGGATTGACGCCGCTGCCACCCTCGGCGCCAGTCATGTACGGGTCGTGGCTGGCGAAGCGCCTGCCAGTGATACCGACGCATTGCAACGCTCAATTAGCGCCCTCAAAGCGCTCCAAGCCTATGCCACGCCCAAAGGGGTGCGGGTCATCAGCGAAAACTTCAAGGCCACCGCGTCGACCCCCGCCAACTGGCTCGCCATCCACCACGCCCTAGGGTATGGTGGCTGTGCCGATATTGGCAATTTCGCCAACGAAACCCGCGTCAGTGACTTTGCCCAAGTAGCCGCCATGGCCGCGTCGATTCATGTCAAAGCTTCTTACGATGAGCAAGGGCAATTGCTCCCCGCCCAAGTCAATGCCTGCTTGGCAGCCGCCAGGCAACACGGCTTCAGTGGACCAACCACCTTGGTCTATGATCGCCCCGGCGATCGCTGGCCCCACATCGAAGCCCTGCGCCAATGTGTACTCACCGCCTTTGCCTAAACTGCCGCTGATTGCGGTATGATACAAAAAGCACTGAGACCTTAGATTGTCACGCCATCGAAATGACGTGGCAATCTGCCAATCCAAATCAGGTCAATGGTTTCGATATTCCCAAATATTCATTGTTTGAATGATAAGGCGCTATTGTTATGGTAAGTTGTGATGCTGGGATGACGCCCACTCGGGGACAAGTAATTGTCAATAATCGCATTGTGAGTTATTTACGCTGGGGGAGCGGCACCCGCCATGCCGTCTTGCTCCATGGCGTGACTAGCAGTGCCCGCTCGTGGTGGCGCGTCGCCCCCGGCATCGCCAGCCTCGGCTATTGTGTCACGGCGTTCGATATGCCTGGTCATGGCGAAAGCAATCTGATGGGACACCACGACATCCCCCACATTGCCCAGCATCTCGCAGCTGCTTGCCAGGCCCTCGATATCGCCATCCATACCCTGCTCGGGCACTCATGGGGTGGGGCGACCGCCTTGGTCATGGCGCAGTCACAGCCACTCCAACGCCTCGTCTTGATTGATCCGTTGCTCCAACTTGACCCGCAACGTGGCGCCCAACTGGTCGCCAAATACGGTGAGGGGGTCGGGCATCCCAGCACCGAAACATTGCCGTGGCTGACCGCCCGCAACAAACAATGGCATCGTTGCGACGTGCAATGGAAGGCCGAAGCCCTCCAACAATGCCGCCAAGAAGCAGTCGAAGGCTTGCTGCTCAATAGTGGTGAATGGGATATTACCGACCTATTTACCACCATCACCACCCAAACATTATGTCTTGTCGCAGATGCGACTGCGACGATTATCCCCGCTCCGAGTATGCCTGCCATCCAGCAGGCACTCCACCAGCACGCCGGACGTTGGCTCCAAATCGCTGGTACTGACCACAACATGTACCGAGGCGGCTTTGATGTCACCATGCCGCGCTTGGTCGAATGGCTCAAGGAGGGGAGCGATGACCGCGCCAGCAACTAACCCGCACGACATCGTACACGACGCCATCCAGCGCATTAGTGCCGCCGGCTACAAAGCCACCACGCCCCGCGTAGCCGTGCTCAACGCGGCTAGCACCTATGTCGGTGCATTCACCGCGGCTGAGCTGGCTCAGACCCTTGCCACCCAAGGCCACCCCTTAGGTGATGCCAGTTTGTTTCGCACCCTCAAGCTCTATACCGACATCGGGGTGATGCAACGCATCCATGGCCTCGCCGAATGTCACCGCTATATCATGAGCAATCATCAGCATGCCCATCGGATTGTCTGTACGATGTGTGGGCGGGTCACCGAATTTGCTGAATGCGGGCTCGATGCCATGATTCGGGCCCTCGAAGCCCAGACCGGCTACCGCGTGGTCGAACATCTGCTCGAATTATTTGGCACCTGCCCTACCTGTATGGCAACATCCTAAACTCCTACGTCACCAAGAGGTTTACCATGCACTACCACACCATCATCATCGGCTTGGGCGGCATGGGCAGCGCCACCGCCTACCACATCGCCCGCCGCGGCCAACGGGTGCTCGGGCTTGAACAATTCACCCCCGCCCATAGCAACGGCTCGAGTCACGGCCACTCGCGGATTATCCGCCAAGCCTACATGGAACACCCTTCCTATGTGCCGTTGCTCAAACGAGCCTTCGTGTTATGGGATGAATTAGCCGCCCACAGCGACGAAGACCTGTTGCACCTCACCGGCGGCATCATGATTGGTCGTCCCGACAGCGACGCCATCCAAGGGACTTTGGCAAGTGTGCGTGAACACGACCTGCCCCACCAGATGCTCGATGCCGCCACCATCCGCCAGCGCTACCCCGCCCTGACCCCCAGCGACGACATTGTGGCGGTCTACGAAGACAACGCTGGCTTTGTGGTACCCGAAGCCGCCGTCCGTACCCATCTGCGCCTCGCCCAAGCCCACGGCGCCGAACTCCACTTCCAAGAAGCCGTTACCCACTGGCAAGCCAACCCCAACGGCGGCGTGACCGTCACTACCGCCCAAGGAATCTATACCGCCGACCATCTAGTGATTACCCCAGGGGCGTGGGCACCCGAATTGCTGGCCGACATGGGCTTGCCGTTGCGGGTCGAGCGGCGCGTCTTGTTGTGGTTTGAGCCGATTGGGGGCATCGCACCCTTCACCGAACCCAATTTCCCCATTTATATCTGGGATTGTGGCGCCGGTGTGTCGTTTTATGGCTTCCCCTACCACCCCAGCATGCCCGGCATCAAAGTAGCCATCCACACCGTCGGCCAAACCTGTAGCCCCGATTCGATTGACCGCCAATTACAAGCCAGCGATGTCGAGTCACTGCAAAACCTGCTCCGCGAACGCATCCCCGCCCTGCTCGGACCACTACTGCACTACGAAACCTGTATGTACACGCTGACGCCCGACGAGCACTTCGTCATCGCCGTCCACCCCGATCACCCCCAAGTAGTCGTTGCCTCACCCTGTTCAGGCCACGGCTTCAAATTCACCCCCGTGATTGGTGAAATTTTGGCTGACCTCGCGATTAACGGCCAAACGGCCCACGATATTTCGCTCTTTTCCTTACGGTTTTAACGAGGAATCTTATGCCTGCACTGACGCCTGAATCCGTGGCCCAGCTCCGCCAACGCACCGCCGCCCAGCTGGCCAGCGCTGGGATTGTGTTGACCCCAGCCGAGGTCGCCCAGATCGAAATCGCCGATTGTGGTCTCGGCGAAATCGAGACCCTTGGCTTGCAACTGGTCGTCTATGTCAACACCACTCGCTGTTGCGCCAAAGAACTGGTCATGTTTGCCAACCAAGTCTTCCCCGAACACCGCCATCCCCCCGTCGGTGACGACCCCGGCAAAGAAGAAACCTTCCGCTGTCGCCAAGGCGAAGTCTATTTGTATGTCGAAGGCCCCGCCACCCCCAATCCCCGTGGCACACCACCACCCGCCCGAGCGGAATACTTCAGTGTCTGGCACGAAGTCGTGTTGCGCCCCGGTGAGCAATACACCTTGCAACCCAACATCAAGCACTGGTTCCAAGCTGGTCCTGACGGCTGCATCGTCTCCGAGTTTTCGACCCGTAGCCGTGACGAA
>CALFIC010000085.1 GCA_937876225.1 uncultured Chloroflexota bacterium
GCGTGCATCGGCCCGACGGCCTCAACGATCTGGTCGCCGAGCGCGCTGAGCTCGTCAAGGCGGCGTGCCGCAAGCTGCGACAGGCGCGAATGCAAAAGCGCCGGCATCGGCGGCGGTGCGCCAGTCAAACTGTTGGGCGCGTTGGCTCCCTGCATCACGTAGTTGCTGTTGGCGGGGTTTGTCGTCCCACAAGCTAGCAATATACTGCGCTAATTGTACGGGGTCGTGCATATCACACAAAACGGCGGCGTCACCCACCACCGCACGAATGGCGGGATGGGGGTGGCAGATAATTGGCACACGACTCGCCAAGGCTTCTACGAGCGGTAATCCAAATCCTTCGGCTAATGACGGCAACACAAATAATGTAGCATGCTGGTAGAGTGCAACCAACAACGCATCATCGGGCGCAGTAATCGCCACGATGGGAAGCTGTTGGTAGCGTGCGTCGCGCCACGGTTGCGGCCGGCGGTCACTAAATTGCCCTACCAATACTAATTGACTCTGCGCAGGGATGGCACCACTCATATAGGCATCAGCCCAGGCTGCCACCAGCGTGGCGAGATTTTTGTGTGCTTGATTGGAACTGACACACAAACAAAATGGCCCCGTGATGGTTGCTGGTAATTGGTGGGTATTATTGTTAGAGGTAAAAAACTGGGCTGCGACACCATTGGTAATGGCATGCACGGTGCGCTGTGGCCAGAGTTGGGCACTGACTTGTTGCGCCGCATGCGCCGATACGCTGGTGATAGCGTTCGCGCGTAATGCTACCAGCGTGAGCGCCCCCCGCAATCCGATTTGGACCCACCATGATGCGGGGGTGGTGAGTGGGATGACATCATGGATGGTGACCAACAGTTTACAGGGAATCGGTACCATTGGTATGCGTAGATAGGGTGTATAAAACCAATCTGCATGGGTTGTGGCGATGATCCGGCGCATCTGCCACGCTTCAGTGAGGCTAAATGGTGACGCATTGAGTAAGTGGTGGTGGACTTTGGGGTTAACAGCCGGGATAGTGAGATGGGTATTGTTGTTGCGGGGATTGATGAGCAAATCAAGTTGCTCGATTTGGGGGTGCTGGGCGAATTCTTGGGCGAGGGCCGTGACCATCCGTCCGATACCAGGGAATTTGTCGCTGGCATAGCGTAAATCGACACACAACTTCATGACCGGTACCACCCAATCACATAGCCGATGGCGCTGGCATATGACGCCAATGCTTTGAGTGGGTACCAGCCGATGCGCCATTGGGGTGCGCCATATGAATAGGGGATGACGGTGTGGATGGGGATGATGATGGTGCGAAAAAACAGCCACAGCGCTGCGTGAATCGGGGTATGAAAAAAATTCCCCCCGCGCGCACGAGTTGGATCATGGCGGACTTCTTGGGCGTGCCCAATGCCGTAGGCCACATGTTTGCGCCATAAGGCACTGAGCGTGGCCGGTGCCGGGTGATAGACCCAGGTATTGGCGACGAGCAACAGATTACCGGCACCCATAGGATGCGGTGTGCGGCGCGTCCGTACAAAGAACTCACTGTCGACACCGCGACTGAGATTGGCATCAAATCCCCCTACCGCGTCAAACCACGCCCGTGACATCAGGCAACAAGTGGTGGTGATATCACAATAAAAACTTGGGGGGTCGGGATTCGTGATGGTGTCATGGGACACTACTGGATGGACGATGCGGGCGACCTGGTTGGCGACGGCTCGTTGGAAGGATGGCGCATCGGGTGGGAGGATCCGTGCGCTTCCTACAATGACAATCCCCGGTTGTTGGGCTGCGGTAAATAATCGTTCGATGAGTTCAGGATGCCCAAGCACGGCGTCATCGTCGACAAACAATAGCCACTCGGCAGTGCTTTGGGCAACTCCTTGGTTGCGGGCACGGCCGTTGGGGCTGACACCGTGCACCACCACCAACTCGTCAACCTGACGAGTTTGGTTGTGGATGGCAGTCAGCACGGGGGCAGGCACCGTGGCGCCAATACAGGGGATGATGACGGCGATACGTGGATGCGACATAGGCGATGTACTCAAATAGTGTTTTATTATGATGCACTATACACGATATAGTGGTGTGGATTGTGGGCGATAGCAGTCTATTGTGTGTTTGTGCCATTGGGTTACCGAGAAGCGTTGACTCACCCGTGTACGAGCGTTAATTCCCATGGTGATGCGTAATTCGTGGTCATTAAATGTCCGCATAATAGCGGATGCCAAAGCATCGGCATCCCCTGGACGAACCAACAATCCACTGGCGTTGGCTTCGATGACTTCTTGTACGTTTGGAATTGCACTTGCAATGACGGGGCGCTCTAGTGCCATGGCATTCAATAGATGGAACGACATCCCTTCATGGATGGATGGATGGATATAGATATCAACGAGCGCTAATAAATAACGCTCATCTTCGAGTGATGATAAAAAATGTATATGATCCGGGTGATTACTTTTGCGCGCAAGTGCCTGTAAATTGCTTATCTCTAATCCAGAACCGACTAGTACAAGGTGTGTATCGGGATATTGTTGCCATACACTGCGCATTGCGTTTATCAGAAATGAATGACCTTTGTCAGGAATCCACGAACCAATCGCAGCAATTATACTGCCTTGCTCAGGCAATTGATAATCTGCGCGGGTACGACGATTAATGTGATGTACTGCATAATGTGCCGCATCAATGCCAATCGGAATAACTTCAATATGTGTGGCAGGGAGTTGGTAACTTGATTGAATATGCTGTTTGACCGTCGCAGTAGGGACAATTATGGTGTGGATTGTTTGGATGATTCGTTGATTTATGAATTTCGCAAAAAAAGCAGATTTATTTGCAAGTGTATTGGATGTGGTGGTAGCTATTGACATGACGCGACATGAAACGTTTGCTAACCACATCGCAATTTGACTATCGCGGTCACTCGTGGGTGTGTTCGCTAATAAATGGACAATAGTGGGTTGGAGTTCACGTAAATAGGCAATCATTGTGCGGATATGTAAGAGCTGTGATGCATTGGCTGGCATGTCTAGCGAAATGATTTCGATGTCGTTGTGCTGTGCCGCAATCGCATGAAGTTCAGGGAGAAACGTCGTGGTTTGATTGACGATGACGATGCGATATGATAAATGCCTGATTTCCGGTAGCAGGTGATACAAATAATCGTAGGTTTCTGCAGTCGCGTTGTGGCCGATTATATACAAAAGCACGTTGCGCTGATGTTGCATTGTTCGTTTATTCCTTTTGATGATAATAATAAAATAATACGCTGATTATTGATTTTATACAACAGCATTGCATTTATTGGGCAATCATCGAATGTATAAGTTTTATTTTTTTATACAAAAAACGATACATCACATTGGAAAATGGGCTTTAAAATAGATTATTTTCTAAACATATGTAATGGAGTATGATATGGGGAAATTAACGTTGATTATTTCATTACGAATTACATAAACGTAGGCATATCAACGCAGAAGTCATACTAATTTGGTATGACTACTTTTGACAGTTGAGAGGATGTTATTTTTTTGGCGAAAGGAAGGTGCGCCGCAATGCGAGTGTCTGCGGTAAGCGCATGAGATTCCACCACAATGCGCGTACGAGGTGCTGTGGTTGCCGGCGTACCGCCCGCAATGGCCAGGCAATGATTTGGCGGAGCACAAACCAACCAATCGTCGGCCAAGATTGCGTTTTGAGGTGGGCATAGATGCCGTTGCGGATATAGTGGTGGATCCAACGGGCACTACCACCACCACTCCCGCCGCGGATATGATCGATGGCGGTATCGCAGGCGACTACGGTGCGGCGGCCAGATTTTTGGGCGCGCCAACATAAATCGGTATCTTCCCAATACAAAAAAATCGCTTCGTCGAAGCCCCCTAACGCATCCCAATCACGCCGACGCATCATCATTGCAGCCCCAGGCAGGGTGGGGCGGTCGGCGATGCCGGGCTGTAAAGTTCGTTGTTCGCCTGGGTAGAGTGTTTCGGGGGCAATACAAGCCACCTCGGGATGGGCTTCGAGGTGGGCAATGAGTTGGTATAGCCACCCTTCACGCACCGTAATATCTGGGTTGAGAAAGATGACGTATTCCCCGCTGGCCTGCGCCGCACCGCGATTACAGGCGCTTCCATAGCCGATATTGGTTGGCAACACAATCCATGTCGCATCGGGCAAATATTGCCACGGCGTATCGTGCGAGGCATTATCAACGGCGATGAGCTCGTAGGCCGGCATGTTTTTGTCATGCGCTAACGATGCCGCAAATAACGGCAACAGTGCTGCACTATTGTATGTGACAAGGATGAGCGATACCTGTGGCGTAATCATGATGGTGATGTGAGTTGGGTAAACAAGGTAATGAATTGTTGGCCAACGTGAGCCCAGGTGTGATTGGCCAGCGCGCGTTGTGCCGTGCTACCGATCTGACTGCGGTTGGGGTTGGCGAGAGCCCGCTCAATGGTCTGAATCAGTGAATTACTGTTGTCGGCATGGAACACAAACCCCGTCACGCCGTCACGTACTTGTTCGAGCAACGGCGGTAAATTGGGTACCACACAGACAATCCCGGCGGCTTGTGCCGCTACCAACATCCCCGATGTGGTAATCGAACGATACGGCAACACCAATAAATCACAGGCTGCTAAATAGCGGGCCGCTTCTTCGTCGGGCAAAAATCGTGGCCGGATGGTGACATTGATGCGTCGGGCCGTGTGCTGATGGATTTCAGAGAGATAAACGGTGTCAGCGGCGTGCCCCGCAATCACCAAATGGGCATGAGGGAGTAATTCCATGGCATCTATTAAGGTTTCGATCCCTTTGTAGCGCCGAATCATGCCGAGATAGAGCAACAACGGGGCATCGAGTGTCAACCCGAGCTGTTGGCGGGCAAGTTGATGGGGTGGCAACGGTCCAAATGGTAATGTGCTATGACCATGCGGAATCACATTAATCGGTGTGGTGGTGCCATATTGCTCGAGGAGCAATGCACGCGTGGCATGATGATGCACCGTCACCGCGTGGCATTGGTTGAGGACATGTTGTGTGGTACGACTGGCAATATCGGGATGCAGGCATTCGTGGGGAGTTGCATTGTGGACCGTCCATACAATGGTAACCCCCCGCCAGCGCAACAACATCAATAACATAATCCAGGCAATATAACGGAACCAAGTAGTGAGTTTGGATGGACGTTGTACCACTTCGTCAAAAAAATGTAAGTGCAAAATCCGTGCCCCCTGCCCAAATAATAGGGCGGGGATGGCGCGGCGTGGTGAGCGCCGGTCAATGGTGAAATGTGGCTCCAACACACGGTAGAGCTCGTCGAGGTAGGGACTATACGCAAGTGTGGGGGGAAAGGGATGAATAATCGTCATATTCCCTCTTTTCCGTCTGGCGTCGTACTGAGTAATTGCCGAATATGATTGGTGATGAGATTGACTGCCGGTGTGACATCGTTGATCCCTGGGATGATAAGGTCGGCGTAGCTCCGTGACGGCTCAACAAACGCATGATGCATGGGCCGCACCGTCGCCAAATATTGCTGACAGACTGACTTGACATCGCGCCCACGTTCCTGCGTATCACGCAAAATGCGCCGGAGCAGACGAATGTCGTCAGCCACTTCGATGAAGATGCGTACATTCATGCGGGCACGTACTGCCGCTGACACAAACAACAAAATCCCATCGAGCAAAATAATCGGGCGCGGTTGCACCACGTGCCCCCCACCCACCCGCGTATATTGCACGAAATCATAATTGGGTAGGGTGATGGCGTGACCGCCAATCAGTTGATCGAGGTGGGCCAGAAATAAATCGGTGTCAAAGGCATCGGGGTGATCAAAATTCTCCGCTTGACGTTCGGCGAGGGTCAGATGCCCCAAATCGCAATAATAGGCATCGTACGGCAACCAGGCAATGGCATCGGCACCAATTTGATCAATAATCTGTTGCGCGATGGTGGTTTTGCCGGCACCACTCCCTCCGGCAATGCCAATCACAAACGGCGTCATACTTCCTCATTCGGCTGGGCACTATTGCGAGCGACTGCCAGCATTAATCCAATCGTGCACCACAGCAACGCCGTCATATGACTAAATTCAATATTGAAAAAATAATGATCGAGCAATCCTACCGCCAACGCTGCAACTACCCCTGCTTGTAATCCTATCAGCCAGCTGGCGTGGACTTCGTCGTTGTGGGCGATGGCCAGCCCCAAACTGCGCCAGCTCTGCACAAACAAGCTAGCCATTAGTCCCAAAAACGCCAGTAATCCGATGATGCCGATGCGTTGCGCAATGGCCAGGTAAATACTCGACACTCCGGCCACCAAATCGATGTCTGGCGCCTTGCCAAAGCCAATCCCAAAAAACGGATAGGCTTGGATAACGGCGATGGCGTTGTTGTATTCGGCAAGGCGCATTTGATTGGCGCGGTCTTGGAATTGCACGCCTTGCACCACCCGATTGACGAATTGCTCGCCAACCCCCACAAAGACCAACAAAATAGTTGCCAGGATGCCACAACCAAGAATCAACCACCACAAACGCCGATAGCGCACGGTAGCCACATAAATTGCAGCGATGATGAGACCACCAAGGGCAGCCCGTGAAAACGTCAAAAAGAGCGCCACGACGATGATTCCCGTAATCATGACGATAATTCGGCGTGAAAAAACTGGCCGTGCCACGATCAACTGTGTGGCAGCTACGGCTCCAATCAGTGCCAACATCCCCCCATAACTATTGGGGTCGACACATAGCCCAATGGCGCGCATCAGTCCGCTGGTATCATCCTCGACATAGCGCAAAATCCGGCCACTGGTAGGGTAGCCGATGCGCCCAAACAACACTAAAAACTGTTGTGAAATAGTCGCTGGAATCACATACAGTACTAATCCGATTAATGCTGAAATCGTGCCACCAATTAACAATAAGCGCATCGCCCAGCGGATGTCTGCTTCGCTTTTGATGGTGTCAAGTACTACAAACATCACTAAAATACCCAACAAAAATTTGGCGTAATTATGCAACGTCGTCGCATCAGGCAGCCCTTTGGCGCCAAGGAATAAGGCAAACAAGGTGAAGCCAATAAACGCAATTATCGCTGGTGCAAAAGGTGAAAAATCAAATTTGTAATCGATGCTGGTCAAGGCATTGATGAGCCGCATACCAATCAATGCGACAATTGCAACCGACAATAGCGATGGCGTAACGACCGCTCGGAAAGGCAACGTCCCAAACGGCAATACCGTGATCAACAACACCATGACGGTCAACATTACCCGGACATTGCCCAGCATTTTGTAGGTTAGTGCGAGGCTGGCAATCACTACAAACGGCACCCAAAAATAACTATAGACGAGCAACGCTGCCCCGCCAAGGCACAACGCGACGGCCACCGCAATCGCACTGATAAGTTTGGTGGTGTCAGTTGAAATTGAGCCGAATCGCGGTAATTGCATATTTATGACTGTTCGTACAAATACAACGGATCGCGGAATGTGGTGCGGTAAACCGTATCGTTGAGAGCCTGGGTAAATTCTTCGGGGCGGCCACAAATACTCGGGTCAAGGACCCCGGCGGTATAGAGTTGACGGACTTGGGTATTGGCAGATTTGCTACGTAATTCAGCAAGTGCGGCCACAATCCACGACCACAATTCACAATCATGGTACGCGTCATGTTCTGGTGTTGGGAGTGCTTGGCGCAAAATTCGTGTCACCGCACCAGCAGTCAGCGGGTGTAAATGCGCCATCAGACTTAGTAGCGAACTCGCACTTATCCGTGATGCCCGTGGTGCACTACTGTCATTCAGTAATTCGGCAAATACCGGAATAACCTGTGTTCCGTAAGCAGGGACGGTATATTCAATTAGTTCGTAGATTGGTTCGAGTTGGTCGTCGTGACGGCGCAAGACGTCACACAAGATAGATATGGTGTCACTATCTCCCCAGCTACTCAAAAACACCAAGGCATGCCCGCGGGCATAGGCCTGATTTTCGTCAGCATGAATGCTGATTTTTTGCGCAAGTAATTGACGCAACGGCACGGTTATTTCGGCTTGATGGTGCTGAATTACCTGTATCAATTGCGGATCGAGTACTGCACCGGCAGTGCGTATCTGTTGAAGTATTTGTTGCATAAAAATAGCAGATGACGATTGTTCCACATTAATACTACCACTTGCTGAATAATGCAATTATTGTACACCAAAGCGCCGACGATCCGTTGCACACGTGGGGCGACGACGCGTGGCACAGGGCGGGCGACGAACCGTTGCACACGGCGGGCGAATAGCGGCGAATGAATTCGCCGGCATGATTCGCCCATACGGGTACGGTGGTGGCCGACGATGCGTGGCACACGTGGGGCGAATCGCGGCGAATCAATTCGCCGGCATGATTCGCCCCTACGGTACGGTGGTGGCCGACGATGCGTGGCATACGTGGGGCGACGATGCGTGGCACACGTGGGGCGACGATGCGTGGCATACGTGGGGCGAATCGCGGCGAATCAATTCGCCGGTATTATTCACCCCTACCTACCTTCACTTCCAACTTCACTTCCAACTTCCTCCTTCACGCTTCCTACTTCATAAGTGGTATAGTGGTAATGGTTCGATTTTTCATAGGAGTACTCACAATGACGCGTGTATTGGTATGGAATGAATTCCGCCACGAGAAGGACCCAACCCATTCCGCCGGTACCATTTACCCCAATGGTATCCATGGCGCGATTGCCGATGGACTCAAGGCCAGCAGTAGTGATTTTGTAGTAAACACTGCCACCCTCGATGACCCCGAGCATGGCTTGACCGAGGCCGTATTGGCCCAAACCGACGTGTTGGTGTGGTGGGGGCATATGGCTCACGACGCCGTCCAAGACGACATCGTGGTCCGGGTCAAAAAACATGTGGTCGAACGGGGCATGGGCTTGATTGTGCTCCACTCAGGGCACTTCTCAAAAATCTTCAAGTCGCTCATGGGTACCACCTGTGACCTCAAGTGGCGCGAATCCGACGACATCGAGCGGGTGTGGGTCATCGAGCCGAGCCATCCAATTGCGGCCGGCGTGCCCCAACACTTCGAGCTCCCCGAAGAAATGTACGGCGAGCGCTTCGATATCCCCGCTCCCGACAATTTGGTGATGGTCAGCTGGTTCACCGGCGGCGAAGTATTCCGGAGCGGCTGCTGCTATCATCGCGGCAACGGTAAAGTTTTCTACTTCCGCCCTGGCCACGAAAGCTACCCCACCTACTTCGACAAAAACGTCCAATTGGTCATCGCCAACGGCGTGCGCTGGGCTGCTCCCAATGGCTTGGTCCGCCCCACCTACGGCAACCACAAGGCCCTTGAAGGCCAAAAATAATCCCTGTGCTGGTGACGTACCGCGGCCCTGCGCCGTGGTACGTTTTTTTCATCAATGACTAACCAAAAGGAATTGCTATGCCCCGTGCCGAAATCACCCTCCCGCGCAATTTACGTGATGCCTTGCGGCGTGGCCACCCGTGGGTCTATCGTAATCACCTCGATGCCGCCATTGACCTGGCCGATGGCACCGAGGTGGTGGTGCGCTGTGCGGGCTGGCGCGGGATTGGCTTGTGGGATGCCCAAGGCCCCATCGCCATCCGCATCTATACCACCGCCAACCGCATCGACGCTGCCTTGATTACTCAGCGCGTCCGTGAGGCCTGGCAGGGGCGGTCAATTTTGCGCGCCCAAGGGGTGACCGCCTACCGCTGGCTGTTTGGTGAAGGCGATGGTCTGCCAGGGATTACCGTCGATTTGTATGGTACCGTCGCCGTGCTCCAGAGCTATGGCAGCGGCCCCGCCAGTATTGTCCATCACGTGGTTGCGGCACTGGTGGCGGTGAATCCCGATTTGGTGGCGGTACTGGGAAGCAAAAACCGCGACGACGACAGTACTATTCCGCAACGACGCGCCGTGCTGTGGGGCGAGGTGCCCGACCACGAACTGGTGGTGCAAGAGCACGCTGGGTTGCAGTTTGTGGTGGATCCACAGGTTGGCCAAAAAACCGGCTTGTTCCTTGATCACCGCGAAAATCGCCAGACCTTGATGCACTATGTGGCCGGTTTGAGCGTGCTCAATTGCTTCGCCTATACCGGTGCTTTTTCGCTGTATGCCCTCAAAGGGGGCGCCCGCAAAGTGGTCAGCGCCGATATTGGTCATGGTCTCGCCGAGGCTGCTGACCGCAATATCGCCCTCAATCAATTGCCCGCCGAGCGTCATCAATTTGTTACCCAAGATTGTTTTGATTTACTCCAAAAAATGACCGGCGATGGGCGTAAATATGACTGTATCATCCTCGATCCGCCCAGCTTTGCCCGCACCCGCCAACAGCGTGATGCGGCCATGCAAGCCTATACCCGCCTCAACATGCTGGCCCTCAAATGCTTGACCCCCAATGGCTTGTTGGTGTCGGCCAGCTGTACTAGCCAAATCGGCCCCGAAGAGTTCCGCGCGATGCTGGCGACGGCGGCCACGAATAGCGAAAAACGCCTGCAAATCTTGCATGAAGCAGGCCACGCCCTCGATCACCCCGTGCCAGCCCACTTCCCCGAAGGACGCTACCTCAAGTGCATCATCACGCGGGTCGGTGAACTTTGGTGAGCAGTTAAATTTGGTGGACGCTTTCTGAAACTGTGCACGTTCCGTGCACAGTTTTTTTTGTCCGTATATATAAAATATGAGAAAACAAACAAATCCTGTGCAAGGTATTGACAAAACATGAAAACCACGCTACAATACTTACCGTTCGGTATATAAAAGGGGTGTCATGGTACGAGACGGCGCACAAACCGCAGAGCGCATATTGCAAGTGGCGCACCAGCTCTTCATGGAACGGGGCTTTAGTGGCGTATCAATCAATGATGTGGTGCAGCAGGTAGGCATTACCAAGCCGACGTTGTATTACCACTACGCCGACAAAGAAGCGTTGTATGTCGCCATGGCACAGCGGGTGTTGACCCAAATGGGGGCTGAAATGAATGCGGCGATTGCAGCCATTGACGGGAGTTTTGCACAGGTATTATGCAGTGTGATCGAAATGATTCAGTCACATAATGCCGAAGACACGCGCATGCTACGCCACGAAATTCGCACCTATTTAGCACCGCAATGGCAAGCCCAATTAGCCGAACAGTTTTATCGCACCATGATGGATCCATTAGTATCCATGATGGCGCAGGGATTGGCGACCAAGCAGATTGCCGGGGGCACTGCTGCCGAGCTCGCCATGATGTTTTTATGTTTTATCGAGGCATTTAGTGGCCCAGAAGGCGCCGCTATCCAAATGCACATTGACGCAACGCGGATGACCCACATGTTTTTGTATGGCGTAAGTTATCAAGAGGAGCAACAAAATGGCAGTAATTTCACAAGGTTGGCGTAACCGTATCCCCCAGATTTCGGGGCGCAACATGATTATCATTGGGGTAGTCGTGGTGGTGGCTATTGGTGCCATCGTATTCGGTTCGATTCAACGCAAAGCAGCGACCACCGCTATTGGCGCCACGGTGACTGCTACCCAAGGGGACATCATCGCCAGCATTACCGCTACCGGCAAAATGACTCCGCGCAGTAGTGCCAATCTGAGTTATACCAGTGGTGGTCGCGTGGCTGAAGTATTGGTGGTGGCGGGTGATAGCGTAGTCAAAAACGCCCCGCTGGTCAAACTTGAAGATAATATGCTGACACTCGATGCGACCGCCGCTACCGCCGCGATGACACAAGCCCAAGCCGATGTGGCAGTGGCAACTGCCCAGCTAGCTGGTGCTCAAGCCATACTTGACCAAACCGTCGGTAGTGTGACAGCGAATGACATCACCGCCGCGCGTGCGATGTTGACCGAAGCCCAAGCCCGTTTGGCGTTGCTCAGCAACGGAACCCGGGCCGAAGTGTTGGCGCGTGCTCAGGCTGCCGTGGTCGATTCCCAAGCCAATCTCGATACCCAACGCAAAGTACTCGCAGTGGCCAAGGAACAAGCCGATACATTAGTCGCCAAGCGGGCAAACGATTTGGCCGATGCCCAATCAGCGATGACGGGTGCTAACGAAGACAATCAACATGTGATTGCCAAGGGCACGGACCCGCGTACCGGCCGTTCGTTGAGTCAGAGTGATATCCGTGATTATGCTGGTAAATACGATGCCACGGTGCGCGCCACCGAAAACGCGAAGGCGTTGTTGGCCCAAGCCACCCGCGATGCCGATGCAGCCCGGCAAGCCGAAATCAGTGGGATTGCTACTGCCGAATCACGCGTGACTACTGCGCAAGCTGATTTGACTGCGCTGACGAGTGGTGCTGGTGTCGATGTCGCCGCTGCCAAAGCTGCTGTCGCAACCGCAGAATCAAACCTTGGCAAATTGTTGGGTGGTCAACGCAACGCCCAAGTCGCTGCCCAAGAAGCCAATGTGGCCGCCGCTAAAGCCGGCCTCGATCGTGCCAATGCCCGCTTGACCCAAGCCCAGGCCCAAGCCAAAATGGCTGGTGTCAAATTGGACGATGCCACGTTGACTGCCCCATTTGCCGGCGTGGTCGCCGATGTGAGCGCCAAAGTAGGTGAATTGGTCACCACGGCGCCGGTGGTCAATTTGATTGATATCACCAAATTCGCCGTCGAAATCACCGTCGACGAAGTCGATGTGGCTCATGTGGCCGTCGGCCAACCCGTCGCCGTAATGGTTGATGCGTTGGGCGAACCAGCGTTGCAAGGCGCCGTGGTGCGTATCGCTCCTCAGGCCACTATCAACAACGGTGTGGTGTCATACAAAGTCACCGTCGAAGCAACCCCCGATCAACGCGTAGTCAAATCTGGCATGACTGCATCGGCCCAAATCATTACTGCCCAAGCCAAAAACGCCATTGGGTTGCCTCGCGCTGTAGTGCATCTCGTTGATGGTGTACAAAAGGTCACTGTGGTCAAAAACGGCACTCGTGAAGTACGCACCGTCGAAACCGGCGTGAAGGGTGATGATTTGGTCGAAATCAAGAGCGGCATCACTGCCGGTGATGTGGTCGAAATCGACGGCGAGGTCAGCAAATGAGTACTGATGTCGTTGCAATTCACAACGTCTCCAAAATCTTTGATGGTGGAGACAACCGCGTCGTCGCCTTGGATAACGTTTCGGTTACCATCGCCAAAGGCGAAATGGTCGCCATCATGGGGCCGTCAGGCAGCGGCAAAAGCACGTTGATGACCATCATCGGCTTGCTCGATGTCCCTACGAGTGGCACCTATCTGCTCGATGGCATCGAAACTAGTGTGCTTGACCGCACCGCCCAAGCGGGTGTGCGCAATCAAAAGCTCGGTTTTATTTTTCAAAACTTTAATCTGTTGCCGCGACTGAGCGCCTTGCAAAATGTCGCCTTGCCCATGGTATATGCCCGGGTAAGTGTTAGCGAACGCGAAGCCCGTGCCAAAGCAGCCCTCGAAGCGGTCGGCTTGGGGAATCGCCTCAATAACCGTCCAAATGAGCTGTCTGGTGGCCAAAAACAACGGGTAGCAATTGCCCGCGCCCTCGTCAACAACCCGGCGATTTTGTTGGCTGACGAGCCAACCGGCGCACTCGACAGTCGCACGGGCCACGAGATTATGGCGTTGTTTCGCCAACTCAACCGTGAACAAGGGATTACGGTGGTGGTGGTGACCCACGACGCCGAAGTCGGCAAACAGATGGATCGCATCGTCAGTCTGCGCGACGGCCAACTCAATATGGAAGCCTTGCACGAATATTATGGAATTAACACTGACGACTTGGGACGAGTCGTGACGGAGGTGCCACATGTGGGGTGAGCAATTACGCATGGCGTGGCAAAGTCTGCGCGCCAACACCTTTCGTTCGCTATTGACCATGTTGGGGATTATCATTGGCTCGTCCACCCTGGTGTCGGTGTTGTCGTTAGGCAATGCCTTGCAAGGGCAAGTGTTTGAGCGCTTCATCGATTTGGGGACGCGGCGGGTGGCGATTTTGCCGGGTGACCCTGATGCCAATGGTGCCCGCGTATCGTCGGGGTATGGATTGTTGTCGATCAAGGACTTCAATGCCTTGGCCAAAATGGTCACGACCCACCCAGAGATTTTTCGCACCATTGTTCCCGAAGTGGCCCTCAAAGTACGGGCTCGCTCCGGCACCGTCGAAGTCGATTCGTTGGTGGTGGGCACGGGTGCTGACTATCAAAAAGTCCAATCGGTACCTCTTGAATCAGGGCGGTTTTTTACTATTGAAGAAGAACAATCTGCCGAACGGGTGGCCGTCCTTGGGTCACTCGTAACCGAAGATTTGTTTGGTAAGGGTGCCGAAAACCGTGCCAAGGCAGTGGGGCAAACCATCATCATCAACGGCCAGAGCATCAAAATCCTCGGAGTGATTAAAGGCGCCGGCGGTCCTTTTTCGTCGGACCAACGCATCCTCGTCCCGGCTGGGACGGCGCGGTTGCGCATCGCTGGCAACCAAGATTTGCCCGGCCGGGGCCTCAAGATGTCGTCGATTTTGTTGGGGTTGCGCACCGAAGGGGTCGTGACCAAGGCCGAATCCTTGATTACCACAACCTTGCGCGATGCCCGCAATGTGCCAGTGGGCGCCATCGATGACTTCAAAATCAATTCACCCACCCAGGCCTTGGGGATTTTGAACGGCATTAACAGCGCAATCACCGGCTTCATTGCGGTGGTTGCTGGGATTAGTTTGGTGGTTGGTGGGATTGGGATTATGAACATCATGTTGGTGGCCGTGACTGAACGTACCCGCGAAATCGGCGTGCGCAAAGCCTTGGGTGCCACCGATCGTGATGTGTTGGGTCAATTCGTCATCGAGGCCGCCACAATTAGTCTGATTGGTAGTCTGATCGGGATTGGATTTGCAGTGGCGTTGGTGCTTGCGATTGCGTCGGCGGCTGGATTAGGGATGATTTTGTCGATTCCGGCGGTGATTATTTCGTTGGTTTTTGCGTTGGGCATCGGGATTGGTTTTGGCTATTACCCTGCCAAACGCGCCGCCTTGTTGCTTCCCATCGAAGCCTTGCGCTACGAATAGTCTGTCATGTATCATCGCACCATAGCCCACGGCTATGGTGCGATTTTTATTGGGGAATGGAGCGGGTCATGCAGGCAAATATCGATGTGTTGACCGCGATGAATGTCGCTGATTTACAAAAATCCTTCAAAGTCGATCAGCGTCCATTGCTGCGGCGGATTGTAGCGGTGCTAGGGTGGTGGCCGGCGCGGCGTCTGGCGCGCAGTATGGCGGCCTGCGACCACTTGGCCGGTCAGCAAAGCCTAGCGGCCGCCGGACAGGTAATTGTTGATCAATACGCCGCGCACGTCGATTATGTGGGCACGAACCATATCCCACGGACCGGCGCAGTCCTCATTTGTGCCAATCATCCAGGCATGGTCGATACCTCGGCGTTGTTTGTCGCGATTAATCGCCCCGATGTGCTGGTGATTGCTGCCGATCGGCCATTGCTACGGGCTTTGCCCAATGTGGCCGCGCGGTTGATTTGTGTGCCTGATGAAGTGGCTGGTCGCGCCCAGGCGATGCGAATTGCGGCGCGGCATTTGCGCAATGGCGGGGCGTTGTTGACCTTCCCGGCAGGGCATATCGAACCTGATCCGGCAGTGATGGACGACGCAGATTCGACCTTGGCTGATTGGTCCGACGTCACGGCATTGTTTTGTCGTTTGATTCCTGGATTGCCGGTGGTGGGAACGCTGGTGAGTGGGGTGATTTCCGCCCGTGCCTTACAAAACTGGTGGGTGCGCCGCATGCCCGTGCGCAAGGACCGTGATTGGTTTGCGGCCACGTTGCAACTCATCGTGCCGTGGTATCGGGCGTCGTTGGTGCGGGTACGCTGTGCGCCGCCGCTGATTGGTGGCGAGGGATTGATTGATGGTATGCGTGAATTAATTGCCCAAGAACGTATCGCCCGCCCGTAGGTATGAGGCATGCCTCGCACCTACGGGGTTTTGGCACGGAGCAGCAACCATTGCCAACGGCGCATCATCAGCCACGCCAAAAACGAATAATGGGTAGTATCGATGTGATAGCCGGTTTGAGTATAGAGTGCTAGTGCGGCTCGATTAGTGGCGCTGACAAATAAACAGAGTGATGCGAGATTGAGTCGACGGGCTTCGTTGACGGCGTGTTGCATCAGGGCGCGGGCGACGCCGCGCCGTTGGTAATTACTCCGCACGGCCACATCGCTAATGTAGAGTTCGTTGTTGGCGATGGGGTGGTCAATAATCGACAAGGCCGTGAGGGCATACATGGCTCGAGCAACACCTAAGGCTTTGATAAACAGCCATTCCACGGCAACAGGGGGTAATTGGCGCATCGTTACGCGGGCCCGCAGTGCGATAGTGGCCACGATTTGATCGTCGATGATGGCCACCCACATGCCTTGGAGGCCGGCGGGTCCTTGGCGGCGCCAGGTTTCGGCCATCAATTCGACGCCAATCTGAAATTTGGCGCGCCCAAAAGCTGCCAGAAATTTGTCGTTGAAGGCATCGCTATGCACTGCGACGACTCCATCAATATCAGCGGGAGTCGCCGCCCGAATGGTAATCGCAGAATCGCTCATGCCTCAAACCGTAGCACCTCACGGTGCCCTGTGGCGGGTGGGGTGACGCGCGTGAGCGTTTCGTTGCCATAAAACCAACGCCAAAAAATCCGGGGCACACGAGTAATGCCGCCACCTTGGCTGGCATGACATTTCCAGGCGGCGATTTTGGCGGGGATGACGTGGCGGCAATCGACGCTCGTGGTGATAGGGGTCGCTTCTTCGGCGACTCGTACGATGTCGATATCGCCGTTGCGCCCAAAGGTGCGGGGATTACGCCCAATTACCCGCATCAGCAAAATAATTGCGCGGAGCAGGGTGGTTGAAAACGTCGAATAAAACAGATTGGGCACCTGCCAGGTGGTTTGGGTGAGGGCCGCTAGTGTGGCATGGTGAATCGCAATATGATCGGGGTGGCCATACCCGCCGTATGGTGGGAAGGTGATGACGAATTCTGGTTTGATGTCATCGATGAGGGTCGCCACCCGCGTAGCCACATCTGCGACCGGCGCTTGTACCAATGCCTGGGGGTTTTGGTTGTCGGGGCTGCCAGGCATGTTGCTGTCGCGGTAATTGAGGAAGTGCACGGCACCGAGGTCGAGTGCCTCGGCAGCGGCCATTTGTTCGGCGGTACGTAGCGCCCGTACATCGGGGTAGGTGGTGAGGTAATGATCATCGACGGTGCCACACTCACCACGGGTGGCACAGATGTAATGTACTTCGATGCCGGCATGGCGAGCGGCGAGGATGATCCCGGCGTTGCCAAAGGCTTCATCGTCGGGGTGGGCATAAATAACCAACATGCGCCGTGCGGCAGTAAGCGGGCGGCGATAGATACTTTCGGTTTGGGGGGAATAATGGGGCGTATCACTCATGGTGCGACTCCTTTTTGGTTGTTGCTATTACTATACCGCATCCGTCGAAACGTGCGGCGCAGGTGATGGTAGTTTTTAATTCTGATTGTTAATTTGATGAGGTGTTCACTACTGCTATCGTTATGGTGCCCAACAGCTGATTTCTCCATATCGCTTGTAATTAGTGGTTATAGTGTCAGAAATATTACGAGTGATAGATTTGTTATTTTGGAACTTAGGATTGTTTTCTCTTGGTACGTGCAAGAAAATACCTTCTTCGCTCATGGAGTGACAAGCTGGTTGAAAATTCAAATTTTGATGAACACGTGCACACGCAATGTTGCATTGCGTGTGCACCTAATTATGTATGGTTATCTACTCAATTTTGGCAGGTTTGCACCGTAGCCGGTACGAGTTCATTTCGCTGGCTGCGTGGTCAGCTGTTCACTAATCTGCCACAACCGCTCTTGTACTGCGCGATCATAGGTCTGGGCGCTCGATTTGATCGGCTTCTTTTTGGTGAAGTATTGGCCAGTGATGCCCTCGACTTCTGGTGCGGACGCTAGGTAGATCATTGTCTGTGCGCCTTGTTCGGGCGATATTTCAATGGGGCGAGCCAGCTTAGACCACACCAAGCCAAATAACCCACCTGTTTGTGATCCAAAATTTGTGCGGACGATACCAGGATGTAAGCAGTTGGCTGTAACACCGGTTCCTGTCAGGCGCTTGGATAGTTCGTAGGTGAAGATGACATTGGCGCGTTTGGATTGCCCGTAGGCTCGCGCCACGCCGTATTCTTTTTCTAGCATCAGGTCATCGAAGTCAAGGGCTGAAAAACTAAAACTTTGATATTCGGATGCAACATTGACGATCCGTGCCGGGGCACTGGCTTTCAACATATCGAGGAGCAGATTCGTCAACAAAAAATAGGCGAGATGGTTTACTGCAAAAGTCATTTCGTAACCGTCGGCACTAAGCTCGCGTTTGCCGATTGCTACTCCGGCATTGTTGACGAGCACGTCGAGTCGGTTGTATTTGGCCTTGAATGCCGCTGCAAGGTCGCGAATCGATTGCTGCACAGACAGATCGGCAATCAGCACATCGACGAGCGGATTTCCGCTCTGACTTTTGATCACTGCCTGCGCGGCTTCTGCTTTCGCCTGGTTGCGACAAACCATGACAACCTGTGCGCCCATTTTGGCCAGTGCCAATGCTGTTTCGTAGCCAATTCCGGAATTCGCACCAGTAATCATACAAATTTTGCCCTGCATCGTGGCTGTCGTTGACATGATGTGTTCTATCCTTGTGTGATTTGAATCGTTGACGAGTTGTCAACGTGATTTATTCCCAAGAACCGTACATATGCTTACTATATGAAGTGTTGAACTCGTACGTACAAGCGTAGGTGTCATACACTTGAATAGCAGTTGAATTTGTGATAGCCTTAGACCTACTAGTTTGTATTGATTTCCTACCTCAAAATACTGATAAGGCTGTATTTTTCAATAGGAAAAATGATACAAGTGAACCTACCTACACCACAAAATTCGGTGCCGCGAGGAATCAAATAATGACCAGCAACATCACCAAACCGAAGCTCGCCAAAGGCGCAGCCAAAGATCATATCTTGAAAGTCGCCAGCAAATTGTTTTATGAGCATGGTATTCGTGCGGTGGGGGTTGATACGATTGTCGCGCAGTCAGGCGTTGTGAAAACAACCTTGTATGATCATTTCCCATCGAAAGACGATTTGATCAACGCGTATCTTACGATGCATGATCAGGTGTTCTGGCAAGTGTGGGATGCGGCGCTGCTAAAGAGCCCGGATTCACCGGTGCAACAAATCCGAGATTTGTTTGACGTGCTTGACGCTGGGCTTGCGACTCCAGAAGTGTTGGGCTGTGCGTTTCTGAGCGCGGCATCTGAGTTTCCCGAATTAACGCAATCAAGCCATCAATTGGCATTGGTACATAAACAAAAAGTCAAAATGCAGCTTCAAACATTGGCAGAAGCGGCGGGTGTCGCCCAACCCGAAGAACTTGCGGAGCAACTGCTCCTGGTGCTGAATGGGGCGTTTGCCTCTAAGCGCATCTTTGGTGCATATGAAGGCCCTGTCCGGCAGTTGGCTACCACCGCAAATATGTTGTTAGATGCCCACTTGATGCGTGCGGGGTAACCCGCTGCGTTTACCGCACTGCCGGTAGGGCTTCGATATCACAGCACCCCAAAATAGTTACGGCTATTTCGGGGTGCTGTGATATCAATATCGCTCATTAATGTGCGGAATCTCCTTCGTCCATGCCTTCTGCAAGCACAATACGGCCATCCACCGTCAGTTCGTTAATGCGGAGATCACGGTACGGTTGGTATTCTGTGGAGTGATACCAGGCTTGGGCACGTTCCATGCTGGGAAAGCGCAGGATCGCAGCCCAGTTCCCATCCCAGTCCCCTTCGAGGACCTGTGGCGTCGCAGAGCCTGCGATCATTTGTCCTTCGTATTGCGCCAAGATTGGGAATACGAAAACTGCATAGCGTTGCGTTAGTTCGTCAAGGCTGGGGGCTTTGACTTGCACCATGAAGTAGGCAGGCGTGCCAGCGGTGCTCATGTCAGTTGTATCCATGCCTTCTACCAGCAACGCACGACTATCTTCAGTTAATTCGTTGATGCGGAGATCGTGCAGTGGGTGATATTCTGCGGAATTGTAAAAGGCTTGGGCTCGTTCCATGCTCGGGAATTGTACGACGACTGCCCAGTTCCCGTCCCAGTTGCCTTCGAGGACTTGTGGCGCGGCAGAGAAAACGATTACTTGTCCCTCATATTTCTCCAAGATTGGTGAAACGGGACTCACATAGCGTTCCATCACTGCTTCGAAGCTTTTGGCTTTGCTTTGAAGAATAAAGTATGCGGGCGGGGTAGTGGTGCTCATTGCGCTAATTCCTTCTAAAACATACAGGTCTGTATTTATCTCCAAAATTAGTATACATACAGGTCTGTATCTTGTCAATAGTCAAAATAAACAGGGGCAAGGTTAGATTTTGTAGAGGTGACGCAGGATTTGGAATGTTGAAAAATTACGATTAACATAAGAAGGGCGTCAAGAACATGCAATATCACTCGCTGCGACGTGGGACAAAAAACGAAGCACGGTGCAACGAGTTTCGATAATTCGGTGGCGAATGCGATATTTGCGTGTGATGTTTATGAAAACTCCGCTGCAGATATGTGCGAGGCGTATACATCGTGAAAAGATTTTCATAGACAGCAACGCGCAATCAGGGTTTGATTGCGTTTTGTTGGGAGTACGATCCGATGAGCGTAAATGGTTTGGGTCTCCAAAGGGACAGTATCGCCGTGCCTGTGGTATAATTACCTCAAATTACAGGAGTATGACAGTGACCAATCCGACAACCCCGCCGAGTATCGTAGATATTTTGAGTGACGCATATGCCGCCCTGAATCGGGCGCCATGGGTTTTGCTGGTGCCGTTGCTCATCAATGCCTACTTGTGGTTTGGTGCGGGTGTCTCGTTGGCACCACTCATGGCACAGACGAGTGCCATGGTGCGTGAAATTCAACCTGATGGGGCAAGTACGAGCGACATCAAAGACGTTCGGGAACAGTCATTGCTGATTCTCGATGAAATCGCCAAGTTAGACATGCGTGGTCAATTGGCGTGGTTGAATGTGGTGCCCTATACCATTTACACTTTCCGCACCACAGGGGCGAGTGCTGATGCGCTTGGCTTACCCTATATCGTTGCCATGTCGGTGCCACTGCGTCCCAACGACACCGTCCAAATCAGTGATGCGATGGCGTTGTTTGGTTGGATTGCAATCATCAACCTAGTGACATTGATTGCTAGCGGGGTCTTTTTGGAGTTGGCACGGGGTGGCGTGACCCGTATGCCTGATTGGCGGCAGACGCCGTTACGCATGGCTCGCACCGTCGCAGTGCTGTTGCTATATGCCTTGTTGATGGCAGCGGTAGTGGCGTTGCTGTTGATTCCATTGACTATTTTTGTGATGTTGTTATTTGGGGTGAGTCCGGCTTTTGGGGCGTTTGTGGTATTTATTGGAGCTGGGGTCTGGTTGTGGGTAGGGATTTATATCGGCTTTACGCGTGAAGTCATGGTATTGTCACAGATTGGTCCGATTCGTGCGATCCAAACCAGTGTACAGATTGTGCGGGTATCGTTTTGGCGTACCCTTGCACTCTTGATGATATTGTTGGTAATTGCTGGTGGGAGTGGCGTGATTTTTACTGGATTGATAGATTCATTAATTGGGCGCATTGCCGTCGTCGTCATCGGCACGTATTTGATGACGGGGTTGGTCATGGCGCGCTTGCGCTTTGTCCAATACCAATTAAGTCAAATCGTTGCGGTAGTGCGCCCGAGTGGGGTTTGATGCATTTGCATCAGTTGTAGAGGAAAGAAATAGTCATATGAGTGATGCAGGAATGCAAGCTTCGGTGTACGACGAGAGTCAAATTCAGGTCCTTGAAGGCATGGAAGCGGTGCGCAAGCGCCCCGGGATGTATATTGGACCGACCGATATCAATGGCTTACACACGATGGTGCGCGAAGTGGTCGACAATTCTGTCGACGAAGTGATGGCAGGCCGCGCTACTTCCGTCGAAGTCATCATCCACGAAGATGGTTCGGTCACCGTACGTGATGACGGCCAAGGCATCCCCGTCGGTATCCACCCCAAAATGGGCATTAGTACGCTCCAAGTGGTCATGACCGTACTCCATGCCGGTGGCAAGTTTGGTGGTACGGGGTACAAAGTGTCCTCAGGGCTCCATGGCGTGGGTGTGTCGGCCGTCAATGCCTTGTCGGCCTATTGCCGCGTCGATGTCTATCGCAATGGGCGCCACTACTACCAGATATTCAAATGTGGTATTCCCCAAGGCGACATCACCGATGTCGAGCCGACAGAGCGTCATGGCACCGAGACGACGTTTTTGCCAGATACCACCATCATCCAAACCCTCGACTACAACTTCCGTACTTTGGCGCAACGTTTCCGCGAAATGTCGTATCTCAACAAAGGCCTGCGCTTCCGGTTCGTCGACGAGCGTGACGACAACGAACTCAATTTTTATTTCGAAGGTGGCATCGGCTCGTACGTGCGCCACCTCAACAAAGACCGTGCCGTGCTCCACAAACATCCGTTTTATGTGGATCGGATTGCGGATGATGTGGCGGTCGAGATTTCGCTGCAATATACCGACACCTACGATACTGACTCCATCTATTCGTTTGCCAACAACATTAACAATACCGATGGTGGCGCGCATGTGACCGGCTTCCGCAATGCCTTGACGCGGGTCATCAACACCTATGCCCGTGGCAAAAACCTGCTCAAAGAAAACGATACCAATTTGACGGGTGACGACGTGCGTGAAGGGTTGACGGCGGTCATTAGCGTCAAGCTCCGCGATCCGCAGTTTAGCTCACAAACCAAAGAAAAACTGGTCAGCCCGGTGGCAGCCACCGCCGTCAACACCGTGTTTGGTGATGCCTGGCAACAGTGGCTCGAAGAAAACCCCGCCGAAGCCAAGCGCATCATCGAAAAATGTGTCTCGGCTGCCCGCACCCGCCTCGCCGTGCAAAAGGTGCGCGAGACGGCCCGCAAAGGGGCCCTCGAAGGCTTTTCGCTCCCCGGCAAGCTGGCCGACTGCTCCGACAACAACCCGGCCAATTGTGAATTGTTTATCGTCGAAGGTGATAGCGCCGGTGGTAGTGCCAAGCAAGGCCGTGACCGCCGCTTCCAAGCGATTTTGCCGTTGCGTGGTAAGATCCTCAACGTCGAAAAAAGCCGCCTTGATCGTATGTTGTCGAACAACGAAGTCCGTTCGTTGATTACCGCCATTGGTGCCAGTGTGGGTGATCAATTCGACATCAGCAAAATCCGCTACCACCGCGTCTTTTTGATGAGTGACGCCGACGTCGACGGTAGCCACATCCGCACCTTGTTGCTGACCTTCTTCTTCCGCTATATGCGACCGCTTATCACCAACGGTAATTTGTATATCGCGCAACCACCCTTGTACCGCCTCAAGGTCGGCAAAAACGAGCGCTATGTCTATGATGACCGCGACCGCGAAGAATATGCTGCGACCTTGTCACCGAGTGACCGCAATCGCATGGAAATCCAGCGCTACAAAGGCTTGGGTGAAATGAATGCCGAGCAGTTGTGGGACACCACCATGAACCCCACCAATCGGATTATTTTGCAGGTTACCATGGATGATGCCGTGGCTGCCGAAGAAACCTTCACAATGCTAATGGGTGACCTCGTACCGCCCCGCAAACGCTTCATCCAAACCCACGCCCCCGAAGTGCGGAACCTCGATATCTAAATAACGGTATTGTTGGTAGTGCTTCACACGGATAACACCGCTGTGGAGCACTTTTTTATTGTTCATTGAATAAAAACAGTTTTTACTTGCAAAAATAAAAATATTCGTTATACTAACAACAACACAAGCACTCCTTGTCGTTTTGACGCTAGAAATGGCTACATACAGGAGGGATACCATGGCAGGGCATCAACAAGTGGCACAATTGCGCCGTTGGGAATGGTATTGGTGGGTGGCAGGGATTGGCTTGGCACTTGTCGTAGGAGTGATGATCTGGCAAGGTATCGTATCTGCCGGTGTGCCGGATCCATTTGCAACGAATTTACATCCTAGTGCGGTCGTCATCAACACCAGTTTGATTGTCTTTCGCGAGGGATTAGAGGCGATATTGGTATTGGCCGCGATTACGGCCAGTTTTGTGGGTGCCCAAGCGCATCTACGGCGGGCGGTATTCCAAGGGGCGGGCTGGGCAATGGTAGCGAGTATCGTGACCTGGTTTATCGTGGTTGCGATTATGAACCAAATCAACGCACCGGCGTTGCACATCCAAGCCGCCACAGGGTTGTTGGCGATTGTGGTGCTGTTGGTGATTATGAACTGGTTTTTGCATAGTGTTTACTGGACCGGCTGGATTTCGCTCCACAATCAACGTAAACGTGAACTCATGGGGAGTGGTATAGCTCATTCCAAAACAATGTGGGGCATGATGGCGCTGGGATTTAGTGCAGTCTACCGCGAAGGCTTCGAGATTGTCTTGTTTTTGCAAAACGTCCGGCTCCAAGTAGGCACCCCGACGGTGGTGATGGGGGTCTTGATTGGCCTCGCGTTTACCGGGGTGATTGGGTTAGTGACGTTTTTGACCAACCACAAACTGCCCTACAAACAATTGTTGATTGTGACCGGGTTGTTGTTGGCGATGGTGCTGGTGGTGATGGTCGGCGAGCAAGTCCAAGAAATGCAACAAGCAGGCTGGATTGGCACCACACCGGTCAATTTGGCGATTCCCGGTTGGTTAGGGATGTGGTTTGCCTTGTTCCCTAATCTCGAAGGCTTGATTTCCCAATTTGTAGCGATTGTGCTAGTAATTGGCTCGTATGTGGTGGCGCGGGGCATGACGATGCGCCGCAACGCCCAATAGATTGATGTGATAAATTGGTGTGGGTTGCCAAATCCACACCAATTTTGTAAATTGGGGCAAATTCGATTTGACAATCGACCACTGACAGCGTATACTTCAAAAAGAGTTTTGGGGGTGTAGCTCAGCTGGGAGAGCGCGACAATCGCACTGTCGAGGCCAGGAGTTCGAGCCTCCTCACCTCCACCAAAATTGAATATTATACATGGGGCAATAGCTCAGCTGGGAGAGCGCAACGCTGGCAGTGTTGAGGTCTGGGGTTCGATCCCCCATTGCTCCACCAATCAAAACCGCAATCAGAGAAATCTGGTTGCGGTTTTCTTTGTCAAAAATCGTTTTATGGTTGCAAGCGGGTTTTTGTGCAGACGGATTGTTTTATACTAGGCGTATTCCACTTATATACCCAAAAGGAGTCACTGCAATGATGCATGTCCAAGAATGGCACGACAAACGGACGCGTCTGGCCCAACTCATGACCCAGAAAGGATTACAGGGGGTATTGTTGACCCGTTGCGCCAATTTCAGTTGGATTACCTGTGGTGGTCAAGCACATGTGGGCCTCAATAGCGAAACGGCGGTGGCCAGTGTGCTTTGTACGCCGAGCGGTGATTATCTGTTGGCAAGTCGCATCGAGATGGCCCGCATGCAAGCCGAGGAGGTGGCTGGGTTGCCGTTGACCTCCCATCAATTCGATTGGTTCGACCCAACTGCCCGTGATCGCTTTGTAGACGAGGTCTGTGGTGCCGGACGTTGGGGCAGTGATGTTGCTGGTGCGCCACAGTCGGTGGCTGCCGAATTAACCAATTTGCGGGTGGCCTTGACAATTGCGGAACAAAACCGCTTTACGAGCCATGGTTTGGCGACTGGCCTCGCCATCGAAGCCGCCGCGCGACTCATCGAACCGGGTATGAGTGAGCTCGAAGTGGCAGGCGTGTTAGCACAGCAGGTCTATGCCAGTGGTGCGACGCCGGTGGTGGCGCTGATTGCTGCTGATGAGCGCATTCGCAACTTTCGCCATCCTGCGCCTACCTTGCAACGGGTCAATCAGATGGTGATGCTGGTGGTATGTGCACGCCGGCACGGTTTGATTGTGTCGGCGACGCGTTTGGTGGCATTTGGGCAGGTTGACGAGGTGATTGCCCGTCGTGCCGAAGCCTGTGCGCATGTCGACGCCGTAGCCTGGCAGGCGTCGCAACCCGGCCGCCGATTGGGCGAAGCGTTTGGTGATGTGTGTGCGGCCTACGTCGCTCATGGGTATCACGATGAATGGCACAAGCACCATCAAGGTGGTGTGACGGCGTACGAGAACCGTGAAGTGCAAGCGCGGCTCGATAGTATGCACACTATTGCTGTCGGTCAGGCTTTTGCCTGGAATCCGAGTATTACCGGCACCAAATCAGAAGATACCATGTTGCTCACCGAACATGGTCCGCTGGCGCTGTCGACCACTGGTCAATGGCCGATGATTGCGACGAGTGTGGCGGGGGTGGTGATTGAACGCCCGGCGATTTTGGTGCGTTAATCGCCGTATTGGCTACTGACCGGTCGGTTAGAGTTTGGCATTAGAACGGGATAAATCGTCTATTTATGATGCAAAATGATAGGTAACAAGGTACAATACAGGCAATGTGATATTAAAGGATTTGCCATGCGTACCTCACAATTATTGCGGTTGAGTGCCATTCATGTGGCGGTAGCCCTGACCTTGTTACCTATCAATAGCACGCTGAACCGGATTATGATTAGCGAGCTGGGGATTTCGGCAACGCTGGTAGCACTTCTGATTGCCGTGCCTTATATATTGTCGCCTATGCAAATGTGGGTGGGTTCACTTAGTGAGCGCTACCCCTTGTGGGGTTGGCGGCGCACACCCTATATTATTCTCGGCCTAGTGTTGTGCGCCGCTGGTTCTGCTATGACTCCGCAAGCTGCCTACGCCATCCACGATGGCGTCTGGTGGGGCGTGCCGTTGGGTTTTTTGGCATTTGGGGCCTGGGGATTCGGCTTTAATTTTGCCACAGTATCATACCTGTCGCTCGCCACCGAATTGTCGGGTACGGGCCAACGCGCGCGTACTGTAGGAGTGATGTGGTTTATCTTGATTTTGAGCATGATTATCGGTGGGATAACTTTGGCACGCAGTATCGAGCCCTATAGCCACGCCCGTTTAGTTACGGCGTTTGAAGTAGTGGCGGGAATTGCGTTGACAATTGGCTTGCTCGGATTGATTGGGCTTGAGCCCCGCTATACTGTCACGCAGGGCGAAAAACGCATGAGCATGGGTGCGACATTGCGGATGCTCGCGCAAAATCCCCAAGCGCGCTACTTTTTTGTTTATTTGATGTTGTTGCTGATTGCCTTACTCGGTCAAGACGTGCTGCTTGAGCCCTATGCTGCGGACATTTTTGGGGTATCGCCAGCCAATACCACGCGCTATACTTCGATCTGGGGGGTGGCGTTGTTGGTGGGGTTGCTGGTCACCAATCGATTGACGCTGTGGTACGGGCTCAAACGCGCTGCCCAAGTGGGAGCCGCCTTCGCCGCCCTCGGTTTGGTGGGGATTGTGCTGGCCGGTGTATTACACCAAGTGGGATTTTTGCTACCGAGTTTGGTGTTGTTTGGCTTTGGATCGGGGATTTCGACCGCCGCCAATCTGGCATTGATGCTTGATATGACCATCGCCGGCCAAGTGGGCTTGTTTATCGGTGCTTGGGGTGTGGCGGATGCCTTGGCACGCCTCGGTGGTACGCTGTTGAGTGGTGTGGTGCGCGACGTCGTCACGTATGGTGCCGGCAACAAACTCGCCGGCTATGCGACGGTATTTGCCATCGAACTGGTGGTGTTGTTGGTGTCGATGGTGATGTTGCAACGCATTCGGAGCGATGAATTCCAAACCAAAGCCGTCGAAATCGTCGAAGTCGCGGCGTATTTGAGCTAACGCGTTATATGTCTCGCACAGGGCACACGGAGGTGGATTGTTGATTGACGTGCGCTGATAACTGCACTTCCTACGTTACTTCCTTCTTCATACTTCAAACTTTCTACTTCCTACTTCGTATCACCATGCGTTGCATGGTGGAGCCGCAGTACGACGCAGCGTGCTGCGGCTCGACTGCGGCTCTACAATTTCACACTTCACACTTCCGACTTCGTTGGTGGCAACAACATAGTTCAAATATTTTTGAACTAATTTTTCGGCACAAAAAAGCAGATACCCACAGGAGCCTCAAGGGCTCCTGTGGGTATCGTGTGTGGTGTGTATTTAGGCGTGGTTACCGTTGGTGGTAGCGGCGGGGGTGGCCATCACGGGTGAATTGGTGTTGCGCCAGCTGACTGACGGCATTACCAAGGCGCTCCGCACATGTTGGCGTTGCGCATAAACCATGTGCATCACCGAATTGAGCAAGGTATCGTTGAGCAGATGTGGTTGTAGGCCGAGGTCGATGAGCTTGCTATGAGCGGCATTGTAGTAGTGGGCTTCTTTTTCGACGCGGGGATTTTCGAGGTGTTGGATGGTGGCATTGATGCCGAGGGTTTTGGCGGCGTCATGCACCATGTGTGCCAATTGGAGCACGTTGAATTGTTCGGTGAATTGATTAAATACCCGGAACTCACCGCGGGCGGCGGGGAAGTTCAGTGCCAATTCCACACAGGCCAAGGTATCGCGGATATCGAGGAAGCCGCGGGTTTGGCCACCTTGACCATAGACGGTCATGGGCATATCAATCACCGCTTGCACCAAAAAGCGATTGAGGGCGGTACCAAATACGGCATCGTAGTCAAAGCGGGTGACGAGGCGGGGGTCAGCGTTGGTTTCAGCGGTTTCGAGGCCATACACCACTCCTTGGTTGAGGTCGGTGGCGCGGATACCCCAGACCCGGCAGGCAAACATCATGTTGTGGCTGTCGTGAACTTTGCTGAGGTGATAAAACGAGCCGGGTTGTTTGGGGTAGGGTAGGGTATCGGTGCGGCCATTGTGGGTAATGGTGATGAAGCCTTCTTCGATGTCGATATTGGGGGTACCGTATTCGCCCATGGTACCCAGTTTGACCAAATGACAATCGAGGTTATGTTCGGCGATGGCATAGAGCAAATTGAGCGTCCCCACCACGTTGTTGGTCTGGGTATAGACGGCATGGCGGCGATCAATCATCGAGTATGGTGCGCTCCGTTGTTCACCGAAGTGGACGACGGCATCGGGTGCGAAGCTTTTGAAGACTGGCTCAAAAAAGGTGTAATCGCACAAGTCACCTACAAACAACTCAATCTGTTTGCCGCTGACGCTTTGCCAGACGCTGATGCGTTCTTGGATGGAGGTGATGGGGGTCAAACTGTGGGCGCCGAGTTCGTGGTCATAGCCACGGCGAATCAAATTATCCACAATCGCTACTTCGTGCCCACGTTGTGATAAATGCAGGGCAGTAGGCCAGCCGAGATAACCGTCACCACCAATAACCATAATGCGCATAGGGGTACTCCTTTGAGTAATCTGCTGGCGTCAACCACGTCGGTACAATACTCCATGATACAATGGGTATAGTACATGAGTAATGTCATAAATTGATTGTCTTTTTGTTAATGATTTGTTGTGAATGCGAGATTGTGGTTATGATGCGTATGTCGAGTCAAGTCGAATATGGATTACGGGCGATGCTCGATATCGCCTTGAATGGCAGCGATGGCCCGGTGCAAGCCGGCGATATTCACCGCCGCCAAGGCATCGACGAGCATTTCATCAGCCAAATATTATTGATGTTGCGCCGGGCTGGGTTAATTGAAAGTTTGCGTGGTCGCCAAGGTGGTCACCGTTTGGCCCGCCCAGCGTCGTTGATTACCGTGCTCGAAATCATCGAAGCGCTCGAAGGGAGCGACGAAGCGCGAGAGCGCCCGGGCCAAGCAAATGTTATCGAAGTTGCGGTGGTGCGTGACGCCTGGAACGAGGCCCGCGATCGCGTGCGTTGTTACTTCCGCGATGTGACCCTTGCCGATTTGTGTGAACGCCGCAATGCTTTGTCGACTAGCTCATATATGATTTAGTGTAGGTGTTATTTTTTGAAAAAAACGTGCTGGCCGTCGTGAATAAGTCACTAATGGGCAAACCCACTGGCCTCGAATCCGAAACGCAACCAGGCCATGAGGCCTAATTCGACACTGGTAATCAATGTGGCCACCAAAAACGGCTTGATGAGTTCGGCAAGGTGGCTAATCTTGCGTTGATCATACCCCGCAGCGACTGCTACCGCAAAAGTATTGGAAATCAACAAAATCCCCACAATTCCTACCCACGACACAATCGCAATCGGCCAATAAACCCAACTCGGTCCGATGATGGTAATCGCGGCATAGCCGAGGGCAATGGTCCACAAGCCAACCAGCTCCCACCAATGGCCAATCATGGCGTGGTCACTACCGTTGTTGCGCAACACGCGGTTGAGCGTGGGGATAAAGAACGGGGCAATCGCAATTCCTGCCAACGATCCCGTCACCATCCGGAGCCAGTTTTGGGGTTGATACAACGGCGTGAATCCGATATCGACGCTCAACGAATTGAGTCCATCGATACCGAGCAACACAATCGGTACCAACAACAAGAGCATAAATACCTTGGAGCCATATTGGGTATAGCGGTGGCGTCCAGCAATGGTCATCACCAGCATACTAAGTGTCATAGAGCCATAAATGCCGGTATTGCGAGCACACAAGGGTAATTGTTGGCCAGCAATGGTGGTGTTGTGCATTTGGGCACAGACGCCATGCACACTTGCATACATGTTCCAAGCAATATGACTACTTGGCCAGCTTGGCAGGGGCAGTGATGGCCAAAACAAAATCCCCGCCATAATGCCACTATAGACACCAATTGCTAACCAATACCAACTGCGTAACGACGTGGTCATGGGATGCGCTCCAATTGTAGCTGTAACGCAGCTACTGATAATACGCCGATGTGGATAGCGACAATTTTGCCGGTGCGGTCGATAAAGACACTCGTCGGTAAATTACGGGCGCCATAGACGCTACTGACATCGCCGTCAGGATCACTCACCAGGGTAAAGTGCACGTTGAGTTCTTTGGCAAAAGCGGGGATGACGTCGAGTTGTTGCCCTTTGTTGATGCCAATGATGCGCACGTCGTGACCATCAACGGCTGCGAGGGTGGGCATTTCGCTCCGGCACGGCTCACACCAGGTCGCCCAAAAATTCAGGACTACTCGTTGTCCTTGCAGGCTACTCAGTTTTTCGCTATGGCCATCGCCATACGTCCAACTGATGTCAGGTGCGGGTTGGTCGAGTGCAACGGCAGGAGCGTTGGGGTCGCTGAGGGTGGCATTGCTAGCGATAAACGTAGGCAAATCAGTTGGTATGGTAGCGGCTGGTGTGCGACCACAACAACTCAATATGCAGGTGCTGATAATAGTAAGTATGAGCAAAAACCGCCGCATCATTCGCCCCCCACGTGCACAGCAAAATTGCTTGTCTCCACAATAGCATAGTTCAATAACAACGTGATGAGAAAAAAGCCCCACGCAGCTGTTGTAACACTGCAGTGGGGCGTGGGCGTTGTCATTGGTGGGATAGGTTAGTTTTTGGCGATAATCCGCACGAAATGGCGACCCTTTTGGATGACGACGGTGGGGCTAATCAGTTGATTAAAACTGCTAATCCGTTCGTTGTCGAGCTTGACCCCGCCACCATCAATCAAGCGCCGTGCATCACTTTTGCTACTGGCGAGCCCCGTCGCAACTAACAAATCAATGATTACCACGGGTGCATCAATGGCAAATTCGGGCATATCGCTGGGGGCTTCGCGGCGTTGGAATTGGCGTTCGAAGGCGTCGCGACCTTGGATTGCGGCTGCGGGGGAATGGAATTGAGCCACGATTTCGCTAGCCAGTCGTTTTTTGATTTCCATCGGGTTTTCGCGACCACCAGCAATGATTTGGCGGATTTCGCTGACGTCAGTCAGCGGCACATCGGTCAGCACTTCAAAGTAAAGTGGCATGACTTCGTCGGCCATTGACATGATTTTGCCGAACATATTCTCGGGTGACAACAAAATATCGACGGTGTTGTCGAACGATTTGCCCATTTTGCGGCCATCGGTACCGGGGATCAACGGCAACAAAAAGACATCTTGGGGGGTGAGTCCCATTTGGCCTTGGAGTTCACGGCCGGCCAGATTGTTGAACTTTTGGTCGGTACCACCAAACTCGACGTCGGCTTTGACGGCCACAGAGTCATAGCCTTGAAGCATGGGGTACATCAGTTCGAGGATGGTAAGTGGGGCGCCGGCTTCGTAGCGTTTGCGGAAGGTGTCGTGTGACAACATGTGCGCCAAGGTAAAGCGCCCAGCCAGGTCGAGGGCGTTTTCGAGGGTGAAGTCACCAAACCACTCGCTTTGCCAGCGAATTTCGGTTTTGTTGCGGTCAATGACGCGGAAGAATTGTTCCATGTAGGTCAAGGCGTTTTCACGGACTTTTTCGGCGGTGAGGCGGGGACGCGTGATGTCTCGCCCACTCGGGTCACCGATTTGGGCAGTCCAGTCACCCACAATCAATACGATGGTATGTCCGAGTTCTTGGAATTTTTTGAGTTTGCGCAAACCGACGGCATGTCCAATATGCATGTCGGGGCGACTTGGATCGAAGCCTTGTTTGAGTCGCAGTTTGCGACCAACCGAGAGTTTGGCGCGCAGTTCGGCTTCGACGATAATCTCGGCTACGCCACGGGTGAGTAATTCATCAGGAATAAAGGCCATATAGTTACCTCATATAATGAAGGATAAATCAACACGCTGGCACGTTGCTTTAATAATACCAAATTATCCTTATGAATTGGTAGGTATTATCACCACTACGAGCTGAATAATCATTGTTATACCACGTACTTAGGTTGCATGTGTGTATAGTATTGTTTATGGGCGCTGATTTGCGGTAGTATGCATGATTACCTCATGTCGGTCGGCGGTCTGTTGGAATCCTGCCCGCTGGTAGAGTGCCAAGGCGGCATGGTTATCGTGCTGGGTATTGAGCGAAATCTGTGCGGTAGCGATTTGTTGGCCATACGTAATCACTGCCGCCAATAATTGTTGGGCGATACCTTGGCGCCGCCACTCCGGCAGTACCGCAATCCGCACGATATGAAGTAGACTGCCATGGTCGTGGAGCACCGCAATCGCATAGCCTACGGAGCGATTTGCGATGGTGGCATGGAAGGCGATCGTGTCGCTATTGAATAATTGGTGGATCTCATAGTCGTTTTTGAGCCATTCGTACGCAAAGGCATGGCTATCAATCAGCTGGATTGCCGCAATATCTTCATTATGCAAGCGTTGCAAGGCGGCAGGCTGTGCGCTGGCGATTATGGGTATGGTTGTGTGGCGTTGTAGGCCAATAATTATGTTGTGTGGTTGGAATCCCACCCCGCACAAAATATCCGTGAACCAGCGATCGTAGAAGTCGCCACTATAATACAACGCGGTGACGGGGGCCTGTGCGATGAGGGTATGCGCGAGTTGCGCCAATACTCCGGTGTGATCGCTAAATGCAATCCCATCGATGGCACAACAGCGAATCCAGGCACTTTGGGGGTTGCTACTGCTGGCGATGAGGGCGGCGACAGGTTGTGATTCATACCACGCCACGGCCATGATTTGCTGCGTCGCCGGTAAATTGAGCGTGATAGTGCCAAATTGTAATAAACGAATCCGGGCGCGATGCACCAAGGCTACCACTACCGCATATTGGTCGGGGGTGGCGAGCGTGACGGTGAGTTGAGCGAGACGTAATGGCAACAGAGACACCCAGATACCTCCTATGGCAATGGTCAGACCTGTGTATCCTCGACGAGACGTACTTTGTGGTGGGTTAATAACCCATAGCGTCGGAAAAAGAAGACGAGGGCGATGGTGGTAATAATCCCCACGCTCATGAATGTCAGCCATGGTAGCGCTGGTTGCTGGAGTGCTTTGCCCCAACCATAGAGCGTGCCGCCACTAAAACTCCCCATCCCGCCCCCTAACGCAATTGCTAAACCGGCTACGCCGAAGTATGACCCTAAGGCGGTATTATCTGCCAAATTGGCTGCCACGGTTTGTTGACTCGGTGATGCGAGTAATCCGCCTACCGAGTAAAGTGCCACACAAATCAACAACAACGCTGTGGTGTGTGTGGTGGCAATAAACCCTAAGCCGATGGCCATCACGCCAATGCCAATCACGAGAATGGTGGCCGATGACAAAAATCGTTCGGCTAAGCGCATCAGTGGGTACTGGAGCACAATACTAATCAAGGCATTGACCCCATATACCCAACTTACCGCATTCGTATCGATAGCGATATCGGTGGCTTTGAGGGGGATAGCCAGGGTGATTTGGGTCCACATAAACCAATAGCCAAGCAACAACGCATTGTAAATCATGAAGCGCCGATCGCGTAACGCCAAGCCAATCCCATGCGTCAGTTTGCCTTGACCCGTCGCAACTGCGATGTTGGGGAGCAACACATAAGTAGCTGCCCAGGCAATGATATAACAAGCCCCGGATGAAATCGCTACTACGCCGAAATCGTATTTGAGTAACCACGTGCCAATCAGCGGCCCTACCGCCATCCCCAAGTTGCGCACGATACCCAAAATCGAAAAATAGCGGGCCCGATCGGTAGGCGTCGTCAAGGCTGCAATTGTTGCTGAGCTGGGTGAATCAAACATGGCACCACCAAGTGCCGCAAAAATCGCACTGCCAAGCAGTAACGGGAAGGTGGTGGCCCAGGCCATCGCACCAAACCCGATGACCCGCACTACTAAGCCACACAAAATCAATAAGCGCGCCCCAAAGCGGTCAGCCAGCATGCCCCCTACCACGGTGAAGCCTTGCTGGAAGAGTTGACGTAACCCGAGCACGATACCGATACTAGCAGTGGCCCAGCCTAATTGTTGGACATAATGGATGGAAATGAGTGGGACAATCATAAAAAATCCCCCCCACATCATGAACGAATTAATAATCATGACATACATGCCGATGCGACGTTCGTGGCTGGTTAATTCTGCAGGCTGTTTCATCATGCGAGTGACTCCTCTGGTGGGTGGTAGGGACCGCGACAAATAATCGCAGTATGGTGGTCGGCGACTTGGGTCAATACGACCACCAGCGCTTCGCCCTGTGGTTGTGATAACCGTTTGGCGAGGGCATCGGTATCGACCGGTGAGCCACGTTTTTTGACGGTAATGGCCCCAGCCTGGAGTCGGCGTAGGGTTTGTTTGAGGATGCGTTCGTTAAACGGCAGTGCGTCAATCACCTGCCAACAGCGCGCAAACGGCGTGGCGTGGTAATCCGCACTGGTTAAATAGGCGATTTGACGATCAATCATCTGCGCCCCCATTTGTTGGGCGAGCTGTTGTACGAGTCCTGCGCGGATGACTGCCACATCTGGCTCATAAAAAAACGTCTGCGGGGCGCTATAGGTGACAGCGTGGGCTGGCGCCGTATCGTCGAGTTGCGCCGTGGTAGTGCCATTGAGCACACTGGCGCGCCGTTGCCACGGCCACGGGGTATCGAGCCACACCACCGTTTCGCGTAATTCTCCTGCCAGCGACACACATTCGATGGCAAACGATGGTGTGAGCGGCAAGTCGTGATAATCGAGACCGGGGGCACATTTGATAGCGATGATGCGGCCGGCGCGGCGCCACTCAGTGGCGATGGTCAGTGGTGGGTGATAATCGCTATGGTGAAACATGCGTCGGCCGCCGCTACGTCGGCCCGGGTCAAAAAACACTGCATCTACATGGTCTGGGAGGGCGTAGGTGGTGACGTCGGCTTCGATGATACTGACGCGCTCGCCAAGTCCGCGATGGGCGATATTGGCGCGGGCCATGGCCACACGCGTGCTATCGCTATCCACAGCGATACACGGCGCGTGTGGCGCCAGCGCCAACAAATCACCGCCACAGCCGCAACACAAATCGGCAATCAATTGGCGCTGGCCAAATTGGGCAGCCCGGTGCTGGGCGACGCGGCTGTGGCTGGCTTGTTCGAGCGCTTCGCGGGTGAACCACAATTGATCACCATCAGGGAATTTGCGGGTGGCCAGCTGGCGCACCGTGGCCAATTCAAACAGGGCCGCTGCCCGATCGCTGGCTACGTGACGTCGTAACAGGCTCATGCTCTGCAAGTGTTGGCTGGGGTCGATAGTTGCCAATAGCGCTTGCGCTTCGGCGCTTTGGAGCCAGGTAACTAATTCGGGTGTCATGCGCTGGTCGGCCGTTTGGGGAGGATCGCGCGCCAACTCCCGCCGGCAATCACAATCCCTACGATGATAATCGCCAGACCGGCAATTGAATTGGGATTAATGGGCTCTTGCAAAAATACCGAGCCGTAAACCACCCCAAATGGTGCGATGAGGAACGATACCATCGAGGCTTTGGTGGCACCGACACTGTCAATCAGATGATAGTACAAAATATAGGCGATGGCGGTACAAAACACCGCCAAAATCAAGAGTGCCGTGATTGATTTGGCCGATGGTAATGCCGAGGGCATCCCATCCCAAATCAAGGCAATCGGGATGAGTAACGAGGCGCTCGCAATCATTTGGCCGGTAGAGGGGATGATAGGCTTCATGCCCCCAAAGACGCGCCGACTATAGAGTGCTGAGATCGCATAACAGACTGCAGCACCCAGCACACACAGCTCGCCGATCCAATTCCCGGCGGCGGCGTTGGCAATCCCAATGGCGACAATCACACCGACAAAACCGACAATTAACCCGATAATTCGTTCGACGTTGATTTTTTCTTCGGCGTGAGTGGCAATATTGATGAGTGCGGTAAACAATGGAGTCGTCGCCCCCAAAATCGCCGTGGTACTACTCGGGATGAGCCGTTGTCCCCACGAAATCAACAAAAACGGAATCACCAACCCAAACATTCCTACCGAATAAAAATTGAACCATGGTTGGCGTTCGCGGGGCAAGGTGACCCCGCTGACGCGCATGGTGGCATACAAAATAACAGCCGTAATCGCGATGCGGACGGCAACGAGGGTGGCAGGAGCCACATCGCTGACGGCGATTTTGATGAGCATAAATGCCGCACCCCAGATTGCTCCCAACAAAAATAAAATACCCGTTTGACGTGCCGTCATGATGCCCCCTTTGTGGTGAATGTTGTTGTGGATATGATAGCATTGATATGAAGAGATGCAGCCTGCTGCGTCTATACTGTGCGAGGCATCAGGTCTTGTTATACTACACAGAGATAATGTGTGATGAATAGCAGTGCGTAGCCAGTGTTGACTATGCAGGTAGCAAGGGTGTGATTGTGAAGGCATACCGCGCAATTCCATGGTCGGCATGGCGTGTATTGATACACAGTGTGTTGTTTGGGCTGGGGATTAGTTTTTTTGACGTGTTATTCACGTTCTATCTGGTAAGTATGGGGTTTGGTAGCGAGACCGCCGGGATTTTGTCGACCACGGCGCGTATGGCTGGACTCGTGATTGGCTTGCCCGCCGGGGTGTTTGTCGACCGCATCGGACCACGGCGGGCCTTGGTGATTGGGGTGGTCGGCTATGCGGCCATGATGGCGTGGCTGTTGTTTGCGCCGACGGTGCTGTGGCTCATCATTAGTCAATTTGTGGCAGGTTGTTTCGTATCGTTGGCGATGACGGCGATGATGCCAATGCTCACTACCGCCACACCTCCCGCCCAACGCCCATTGGTATTTGGGCTCAACGAAGCCTCAGTTAGCTTTGGTTTGATTGGGAGCGTGATTGCCGGCTGGCTGCCCAGCGTGCTGGCGCCGTGGGTACATGTCAATGCCCAAGATGCGCTTGCGTATCGCTTGGCGTTGTTGGTCGGTGTGGCGATTATTTTTATTGCCGTAATTCCTATCCTCACCGTCATTCAGACCAGTAGTGCGCATGATGATGCTGCCGAAGCCCATGATAGTGATGTGCCCACCAAACCATCGCGGCGGATTGTGGGGTATGCAGTGGCGAGTTTGTTTGTAGGGATGGGTGGTGGTACGTTTTTGCCATTCCAGAGCCTGTATTTCCGCACCCAATTAGGGATGGCCGATCACGACGTAGGTATTGTAATTGCGGTTGGGGAAGTATTGATTGGGGTCGGTGCATTACTGGCGGGGCGCTGGCTCGGGCAACGCAATCTGCGCCATTGGGCGGGGGCTTTACGACTGGTAACGGCGCCGATTTTTGCTTGCTTGATGATTCCAGTGTTGCCGTTTGCGTTGGTGGGTTACTTTGGGCGCAGTTTCTTGATGGGTGGTAGTTTTGCACTCAATGATGTATTGACCATGCACCTCGTCAATGCGCGGCAACGGGGACGGATGTCGAGCCTGATGACGGTGTTTTGGTCGGCTGGCTGGGGAATTTCGGCGACATTGAGTGGATATGTCCAAAAAGACTACGGATTTGCACCCTTGATTGTGTTTAGCGCAGTCGCATATGTGTTATCTGGTTTAGCGATTTGGTTATTTGCGAAGGATTAGTACCTCATGATGAATTCTTGGCGGAAAATTCCCTTTACGGTGTGGCGCATCCTCATACATAGCATGTTAATCGGCCTTGGGATGAGTTTTTTCGATGTGTTGTTTAACTTTTATCTGGTGAGTATTGGGTATGCTGCCGATACCGCAGGAATTTTGTCGACTACCGCCCGTATTGCTGGCTTGGTGGTGGGGATTCCCGGCGGGATACTGATTGACCGCATCGGAGCCCGGCGGGCCTTGATAGCGGCTGTCTTGATTTATGTGGTAGGGCTGTCGTGTGTCATATTTGCCCCCACCAAAGTGTTGTTGATTGCGAGTCAATTTGTGGTGGGCTGTGCCTTTTCACTGCTTTTTGCGTCGCTCTTCCCGTTGCTTACGGTCACCACGCCCCATGCCCAACAAACTACCGTGTTTGGTCTCAATGAAGCCGCGCTCAACATGATTGGCTTGGTCGGGAGCATTGTGGCAGGGTGGTTGCCGACGGTTGTTGCCCCTTGGCTGCAGGCAAGTGACCAGAGTGCGGTGGTTTACCGAGTAGTGTTGCTGATTGGCGTAGCGATTCTCGGGATGTCGACGTTGCCGTTGATTGGTCACCTCGAAGAAGCAGGCGAACGCGATGCCGATGGGGTGCTAACTGATGGTGCGAACATCGCGGTGCACAGTAATTGGGCCATCCTCAAATACGGTATGGCAGGGTTTTTGATGGGCGTAGGGAGTGGGACGTTTTTCCCTTTCCAAAGCCTCTTTTTCCGTATGCAGTTTCATTTGCCTGACGCCCAAGTAGGGACGATTCTGGCTTTTAGTGGGGTATCGTTGGGGATTGGGGCGGTATTGGCGGGGCACTATATCGGCCAACGGAGTTTGCGGATGTGGTCCGGAATTTTCCGGATTTTTGCGGCACCAGCGTTGCTGTTGATGTTGGCGCCCGTGTTGTGGCTGTCCGTGTTTGGGTATATTGTACGGGCACTGTTGATTGGGAGCAGCATTTCGCTCAATGACGTGCTGACGATGCGCCTCGTCAATCCCCAGCAACGAGGGTTTGCCTCGAGTGTCTGGAACATGCAATGGGCGGCTGGGTGGGCGATTACGGCGACATTGAGTGGGTTCGTGCAAACCAGTTATGGCTTCACGCCCCTGTTGATTTTGGGGGCGATTGCTTACGTGCTGTCGAGTGTGTCGGTCTGGCAGTGGCAACGGGACAGCTAAATTCAGCATGTACTGCCTACTGCGGAGTGCACATATGCGTTCCGTAATCATTGATTGATGTGAGTATTGTGCGTGTCAAAAATTGCATGGCAACGGTTTTACAATATATTTGTGGGTAGGTAAGTATTCCTCGGCGTAATTAATGCACCTAGTGATTTGTTCCGAATCAAAGCCCCCCCAGCACACCGTGTGCTGGGGGGGCGTCGCTGTGCATTACTATGGTGTGGGGGTGAGTGTCGGAGTACGGGAAACATTGACGTCGAAGTAGAAGTTTCCGGCGACGGCCACTCCACCATTGCGCAAGCCGACGATGCTGTTTTGGTTGTCTGATGCGACGGCGACGGCGTTGGTGACGGCAGGTTTAAATGTCGAGTAGGTTGCATCACCCCAGACGAGCAACGTACCATTGGCTTTGACGGCCATCGAGCAATCGCGACCGGCAGTAATACTGACGATATCGACGGCGGTTGCAGGAATGGTGATCTCGCCCTTGGTGTTGTCACCCCAGCCAATGACTTTGCCGGTATTGAGGAGCGCCAAGCTGTGGCGCTTGCCGGCACTGACGGCGACGACGCCCGTGAGCCCTGGGGGGACAGTCGTCTGGCCGCTGGAGAAGTCACCCCATGCGGCAACGGTGCCATCGGCTTTGACGGCCAACACATGACCATCGCCGCCATCGATCGCGACGACATTGGTGACTCCGGCGGGTATAGTGGTTTGGCCTTTATCGTTGGCGCCCCAGGCAATTACTGAGCCATCGTCTTTGACGGCATATCCGGTGAGTGATCCTGCACCGATGGCTTTGACGCCCGTTTGCGCACTGACGGGAATGTTGGTTTGTCCCCAGTTATTTTGTCCCCACGCATACAAATTGCCGTCTGCGCGGAGCACATAGACGGTGGCAATCGAGGCCGCGACATCGATGAATTGCATCCCTTTGTAGGTCGCCGGAATCACCGATTGATTCATGCCTGGTTGATTAATTCCCCACGAAACCAGCGTGCCGTTTTGTAAGATACCAATTACGAACAGATTGCCTACTGCTGCTTTGCGTAGAATGAATGACTGTGGCGTTGGGGTGTTTGTGCGGGTCTTTGTGGGCGTCATCGTGTTGGTAATCGTTGGGGTATTTGTATTGGTTGTAGTCGTAGTCGCAGTTTTGGTCGCAGTCGCAGTCTTGGTTATCGTTGCGGTATTGGTTGCGGTTGCAGTCTTGGTTGCGGTCTTGGAGTTGGTTGCGGTGGCAGTGTTTGTCACTGTCTTGGTTGCCGTTGCAGTCTTGGTGTTGGTGGTTGTCTTGGTGGCGGTGGCAGCGAGAGGAATCACACATGGCACGCTTACAACCGTCCCATTTGGACAGGTTGTATTGCTCCACGTGGCACCCGTGATTGTAGCACCGGTGAGATTGGCACCGGTGAGATTGGCACGGGTGAGATTGGCACGGGTGAGATTGGCACGGGTGAGATTGGCACCGGTGAGATTGGCACCAGTGAGATTAGCGCCGGTGAGATTGGTGCCGGTGAGATTAGTACCTCCGAAAGAGGCACCGGTGAGATTAGCACCGGTGAGATTGGCATTGGTAAAAGTGCTGTGGAGACGGGCATCGGTGAGATTGGCACCGGCGAGACTAACACCGGCGAAATTCATCTGGTTGAAAGAGGCACCGGTGAGATCAGCGCCGGTGAAATCGGCGCTGGTGAGATCGGCGCTGGTGAGATCGGTCTGCGAGAAACGGGCACCGCGGAAAATCGCATCGCGGAAATGAATGGCACCGGCGAGATTGGCATTCGAGAGATCGGCATTACTGAAAATGGCACCGGCGAGATTAGCATTGCTGAATTTGATTTTCCAGAGTCGGGCATCAGTGAGATCCGCACCGGATAGATTGGCACCATTGAGATTGGCAATGAGATCAATACTGGATTGATTTTGACTGGCACCGGCGAAATAGGCACCGGATAGATTGGCACCGGATAGATTGGCACCGGATAGATTGGTAGCGTATAGATAGGCACCGGATAGATTGGCACCGGATAGATTGGCACCGGATAGATTGGCCTCATTGAGATTGGACGTTGGTCCGATCAAATAGCCATTAATTAATTGCCAACCAGTTGGTAGTGTGGGTGGTCTTCCTGACACAATCACAATTCCGCCTGACCTCACAATAGTGAGATTGGCACCGGTGAGATTGGTATCGGTGAGATTGGCATTGCTGAAATTGGCATCTTGGAGATTGGCACCGGATAGATTGGCACCGGTGAGATCAACACCTCTGAGATCGGCGCCGGCGAGATGACACCCACTCAAATCTACACCAGGTCCAGGTGTTGCTTCACAATTTGAGCTTTCAGCATGTACTTTTGCTGG
>CALFIC010000086.1 GCA_937876225.1 uncultured Chloroflexota bacterium
AGTGCGCGTCAATGAGGCGGTCGCCGAAGGGACAAGCGTGGCCATCGTGCGTGAATACGTGATGTCAAAGCTAACAGGATAGCGAGATGCCCCAAATACTTGGACACGGGCTTTGCCCGCCAGATGCCGTGGCACATTTACCACAAGTTGGTTTATGGTGTTTACGGTGGGAAATACGGGTGTATTGTCGATATAAATGGTGCTGTTTTTGAGGTAGTCACCATTGATGGTGAGGAGACCGCCATTGGTAGGGAAGGTGGTGCTTGATACCGAATCGATGATGGGGTCCATGATAATTGCATAGGCAAACGGAGCTTGTGCCATATTATCATTGGTGGGAACTATTTTGACGACATTGGCAATTCCATTTGCAGTGGCACAATGATCAGCATTGCGTTCGCACACAGACCCCCATACCCGTACGGTGCCATCATTGAGCAGCGCTGCGGAAATCTCATCGCCGGCACTGATATCAACGACTCGTCCGGCTATATCACTGGGGGGAATTGCTTCGGCGACTCTGATGGTCTTATCACTTGCTTGGCTATCACAGCCCCAACCGACCACCGTACCATTGCTAAGGAGCGCCAATGAATGTAATGCGCCGGCTACAACTTTGCTGGCATTGGTGATGCTACTAGGATACGAAACTCCTGCTACGGTCTGGCTAATTTGGCAGTAGTCATTACCGCCGACAGCACGCACCGTGCCATTATTAATCAAAAAGAGGTTGTGTCTGATGCCGGCACTAATGCCTCTTACATGTTGGATGAGTGGGGTTAATACATTGTAACCAGGGCCAGTTCCGAGTGTTTTGACATTGCCGTTGGCATTGAGCAGTAACACATGGGCTGCTCCGGCAGCAATATCAATTGGTGCGAATGTATCACTCGTTGCCAGGTTCCCCAATGCCGCACACGTATACCCAAGTGTATCAATACAATTTGTCACACCGCTCCACGGCATATAGGCGGGTTGTGGGATAAATAGGACATTAGGATATCCTGCCGCATCGTAGCTCATAGCGATTTTGACTGTCGAGAGGTCTTGTAATTTTGATTCAAGTGCATAAATAGTGGTCGAGACAACACCAGTGTTTTTGATATAGACGACATCGTCTCCGTAGCCAACTTTCATATCGACGACGTCATCGGCGATTAGAAATGGTGCAGCAATACCATCGTATACGCTCATCAAATGGCTACGCTCATTCATGCCGATGCGCTGTTGGCGCTGCCGCGGTTGTGGATTGGGGTCAATCCGTGGTTCAATGATGGTTTCGTGTGTCGTATCTGGTGTCGGATTTGGCGTGGCGCGTTGTGGAGGATTGGCTGCTGATGCTAGTGTATTACTGCATAAGACACTAAAAATAACACATACTACTACTAGGTGCCGCATCGATTATTCCTTTCATTTATTTTCATTGACTCAACAATTTTAGTATAAAGTATCTTTGACAATATACAATACGATTATCAAATGAATTTCCGTAAAAAACAGGAATGAGTGTATGTCATTATTTTTTTGTAGTTTTGTGGTGATTGTGTGATTGTAGAATAGGGATAGTCAGAAGCATGGTTTGAGGTGTGATTGGCAACAGGGTGGGATTACATGTGGTTACCAAGAAATTGGGCAGATGTATACACATAGGGTAGCAGACGTTGTACAATAGAGTAATGACATATACCGTAGAACTAACCACCTGGCCTGGGTTGCTCCCTGCCTTGGGTGATGAATTGGCCATGCGCCAATTGGGCTATACCATCATTGATCAGAGTGTGCAGTTGGTGATGCGTAACCCGTGGAATTTAGCGCCGCGCATTTATTGTGCGCAGGCAGCGTTTTTGTGTTTGTCGTTTGCCGTACCGCGTCCCAAAGCGTTGCTTGGCCAGCAGTATTGGGACCAAATCGTCGCCTTGGGGCAACAAATCACTGCCGAAAATGAGTTTGCTACGCTCGAATTAGCCGCTGCCGGTGCCGAATCGGCGGTGATGCAACGTATCGCCACCACCTTGGCTGAGCGTCTCAAATTACGCGTGGTGCCCAGTGAAGGCGATTTGCAGGTGCGGATTCGTCCCAGCGCTATCGGGTGGGATGTGTTGTTGCGACTCACCCCCCGGCCGTTGGGAACGCGGGCCTGGCGGGTCAGCAACTACCCTGGCGCATTGAACGCTGCGGTGGCTGCGAGTATGGTGCGCCTCGCAGGCGTCTATGCCGACGATACGATTTTGAATGTGGCGTGTGGATCGGGGACACTGTTGATAGAGCGCTTGCGGCTCGGCGCTGCTCAACAAGCATGGGGCTGCGATACGAGT
>CALFIC010000087.1 GCA_937876225.1 uncultured Chloroflexota bacterium
AACAAGGTGCCTATGTGACCAGTGTGATTGATGGGGGGCCTGTTGGCAAAGTAGGCATAAAAACCGGTGACATCATTACCAGCTTTGAAGGAATCAAACTTGGTCAGCAAGCATCATTGCGTGGAGTGTTGTTACAATATAAACCAGGTGATGTGGTGAAGTTAACTATTTTGCGTGATAACCAACCCCAAGAGTTTACGGTAACATTGGGTGAACGCCCCAAGTCGAATTAATTGCTAGTTGGCTCATGCCACTAGTGTGGTAGGAGCCAATATGCAATCGATTGCAATTACCGATGCCGTTCATCCACTGGTACTCACACTTGATGTGGGTACCAGCGCCGTGCGTTTGCTCTGTTTTGATGCACGGGCCCGCCAAATCACGGGCATCGATGCACGCCGCCCAATCGACGTCTACAGCGATGCCCATGGTGCCGCGGAAATTGATATTACCGCATTGGGTGCCCAATGTGATGCCGTCATTGATATGGTGCTAAGTCAACTCGGTCCTGCCATCCAATATGTGACAGCGATTGCCGTTGATACGATGGCCACGACGATGGTGGGGATTGCCCCAGATGGCACCCCCGTCGGTCCATTGCGCACCTATGCCGATACCCAAAGTGCGGGTGCGGCGCAACAACTGCGCCGGCAATACCGCGAAGCAGACTATCACGATGCGACGGGCTGTTTGCTCCGCCCCAATTATTGGCCAGCGCGTATCCGCTGGCTCCAATCACAACGTCCCCACGAATGGCACACCGCCAGCATGTGGATGACACTAGGAGAATACCTCGAATGGCGGTGGTTAGGGATCCGGCGCGTAACCCCTAGCACTGCAGCCTGGACAGGCTTGCTCGATCGCACGACATTGACGTGGCACCCCGATTGGCTGGCTACGGTAGGTATGCCAAGCAACGCATTGGCGCCAGTGGTCGATGTCGATGTGGCGCATACCGGGTTGTTGCCGGCCTGGGCCACACGCTGGCCAGATCTCGCCCACGTGCAATGGTTCCCGGCGATTGGTGATGGGGCGGCGGCGAATGTCGGCAGTGGCTGTAGTGATTCCCGTCATTTGGCATTGACCGTGGGGACGACTGGTGCGATGCGGATTGCTATCCCAGGTACTCCCCCGCCCTCCGCAGGACTATGGTGCTATCGGATCGATCGCCATACCGCATTGGTTGGTGGTGCCACCAGCGAAGGGGGGAATATTTATCAATGGATGCGTGATACGTTGCAGTTTGGCAACCAAAATGATGACGCCATCGAAGCGCAATTGGCGGCGTATGTGCCAGACAGCCACGGCTTGACGATATTGCCGTTGTGGGCGGGCGAACGGAGCCCTGGTTGGGCTGGTGATGCTCGCGCTACGATCCACGGCATGCATTTAGGAACCACGCCACTCGATTTGTTGCGGGCGGCCTTTGAGGCGATGGCCCTGCGCTTTGGCCAAATTGCCGCCAGCCTGCCGGCAAGTGACGGCGTGATTGCCAGTGGCGGGGCGTTGCTCCGTTCGCCGACGTGGTTGCAGATTTGTGCCGACGTGCTGGGCCGCCCTGTGACGGCGTCGGCAGTGGTCGAAGCTACTGCCCGTGGGGTGGCGTTACTGGCACTCCGTAGCCTTGGTGTGATTGGACGATTGGACGAAATCGCCCCACCCCTCGCCGCCACCTATCAGCCGGATATGTCGACGCATGCCATATATCAGCGGGCAGCCCAGCGCCAACACGCGCTCTATGCCCTTTTTTATCGCGGTAGTGTGGAGTAGTGTTATTGCCGTGATGACAGTTGAACTCACAGTGCAAAAAAATGCTAGACTACAAAGGTCGTGAATTTTATTTTAATGGAGTAATTCCATGCAATTGACCGTATTTTCTGATTTTTTGTGCCCATATGCGTGGCGCGCCTCACGCTGGTTGGATATGGTCGTCGCCCAACGTCCCGAAGTGATGATTGACTGGCGTTATTTCTCGCTCGAGCAAGTCAACACGCCGGCGGATTCGGCTTGGAAGGTCTGGGATCAAGATGGTGACGGCTATGCCCGTCACGATGGTACGACGACGTGGGGTGGGTTGCATGGGTTTTGGGCTGCAGAAGCAGTCCGCCGCCAATCACCAGCACTGTTCAGTACCTTCCGGACGGCGTTGTATGATGCCCGCCACCAAGACAAAATCGCCTTGAATGAACGCGCTCCAGTGGCTGCGGTCGCTGCCAAGTGCGGTGTCGATATGGCACGATTCACCGTCGATACCTACGACAAAAGCTTGTTAGCCGTCTTGCAGCGTGACCACGAATATGCTCGGGCGCAATATACCTGCTTTGGGGTGCCGACGCTTTGTTTCGACGATCGCAATGCGGTATACGTCAAATTGAGCGAAATCATCGATCCGGCGCAGGCCTTGCCGTTGTTTGACGATATTGCGGGGAACTTCACCACGCGTCCGTGGCTGGTCGAACTCAAGCGCCCAAATCCCTAAATGAGGTGGTGGTATGGCCATTACGATTCGCCCAATTACCGATTTGACCGGGTGTGCCGATTTACAAATGGTACACAATGTCATTTGGGGCAACAGTGAAGACGAAATCATTCCTACTCATGTGCTGATTACTTGGGCCACCAACAATTGTGTGTTGTTGGGGGCCTATGACAGCGATGGTCCGCTGGCGGCGCATGGGATGGTAGGGTTTGCCTTGGGGTGGTATGGGGTTTATCATACCCCTACCCCCCAACTCAAATACTGTAGTCATATTGTGGGTGTGTTACCCGAATACCGTGGGCGTGATATTGGTTTGCGCCTCAAACTTGCCCAACGCGAGACGATTTTGCGTGATGGGCAGACCAATCTGATGAGCTGGACGTACGACCCACTACAAATCGTCAACGGCAATTTCAATATTCATCGCCTTGGGTCGGTCTGTCATACCTACAAACGCGATGTCTATGGCGAAATGAATGATGCCTTGAATGCTGGTGCCCCCAGCGACCGCTTCCAGGTGGATTGGCACATGGAAAGTGCCCGGGTCACCCAGCACCTCGGACAACAATTTGTGACTTGGGATGCCAACGAATTGGTGTATCCGGTGAGTGTGCGTGATAATATGCCCTATGCCGAGATGATGCCGGCCTGGGATGGCCAAGCGGTTGCGTTACCATTACCAGAGCAACTTGCCATGTTGCGTACCCACGACAAAACCCGCTTGTTGGCGTGGCGTATGATGCAACGGAACTACGTCGAAGCGGGCTTTGCTGCCGGCTACCAGGTGGTTGATTGTGTGCAGGTGCCTGGGCGAGGGTGGCAGTATATTTTGATGCCCGAAGTGCAGTAGGGTGTGGAAGTGGTAAGACAAAGGAGTCTGTGATGCGAATCCAGCATGTTGAGATGCGGCGAATTGATTTGCCCTATGTGTCCCCATTTGAAACCAGTGGCTGGCGTGAAGAAGGCAGCCACGCCATCGTCATGCGGATTCACGCTGATGGCGTCGATGGCTGGGGCGAAGCGCCGGTTGGCCCATTACCGTGGTACAACGAAGAAACCTCCACGACGGTAATGGCCATGGTCAACGAGATTTTGGCACCGATGTTGATGCGCCAAGATATCACTGACCCCACCGACGTACAACGGATTTTTGCGCCAGTGCGTGCCAATCGTATGGCCCAAGCTGGCCTCGAATTTGCCGTCTGGGATTGGTTTGGGCGTGCCCGCCAACAAAGCCTCAAGCAGATGCTGGGTGGCGTGCGTGAGCGCGTCAGTGTGGGCGTGAGTGTCGGCATCCAAAAAGACATTGATACCTTGCTCAAGGTGGTTGCCGGCTATATCGATAATGGCTACCAACGGATTAAACTCAAAATCAAACCAGGCTGGGACATCGAACCAACCCGCGCGGTGCGATCTGCCTGGCCAAATATCATGCTCCAAGTCGACGCCAACAGCATTTATACGCTCGATCATGCTGAGCATTTGGCGCAACTCGACGAATTCGGCTTGCTGTTGATCGAACAGCCGTTGGCCCACGACGATATCATCGACCATGCCAAGTTGCAGCGTGCGTTGCAGACCCCCATTTGTCTCGACGAAAGCATTGTGTCGCCCGAACATGCCCGTTGGGCGATTGAATTGCGCGCCTGTGGTGTGATTAATATCAAACCTGCGCGGGTCGGTGGCTTTGCGGCCTCGAAGCAAATCCACGACATGGCTATGGCCGCCGACATCCCGGTGTGGTGTGGTGGCATGCTCGAAACCGGCATCGGTCGGGCTGCCAATGTCGCGCTTGCCAGCTTGCCCAACTTTGTGTTGCCGGGCGACATTAGCGCCAATGCCCGCTACTACAAACGCGACGTCGTCACCAATCCATTTACGTTGAATAACGACAGCACGTTGACGGTGCCCGATAGTATTGCCAATGGTGCCGAAATCGACATGGAATACCTCGAGTCGGTTACGACCCAGAAAGTGCTCATCAAGGCATGAGTGCCCGTGTCGTCATCGTCAATGGTCTCCCCGGGGTCGGCAAAACCACCCAAGCCCAGGCGTTAGCCACGGGCTTGGGTTGGCCACTGGTGACCAAAGACATGTTCAAAGAATCGTTGTTTGATTCGTTGGGCTGGAGCGACCGGGATTGGTCACGCAAATTGAGCAAAGCCAGCATGGATTTGTTGTTTGTGTGGCTGGAGCGTGAGTTGCAGGCGGGGCGTGACTGTGTCATCGAAGCCAACTTTGAGGCCGAGCGTGACACGCCGCGCTTTGCGGCGCTAGCCGCGCGCTATGCAGTGCAATGGGTCCAAGTACTGGTGGTATGTGACGGTGACACATTGTGGCAACGCCATATCGCCCGTGGCAATGATGGTTCACGGCACCCCGGCCACCAAGAAGCCGCCGTGGCGCTCGAATTGCGTGAACGCTTGCTGACTGGACGAGTAGCACCACTGCAGCTTGACGCGCCGTGTATTGAGCTGGATACGACTGATTTTATGAAAATCGATGCTGTCGATGTAATACAACGTGTGCGTGATTACTTGTAATGGTAGATTTTTATTTTATTGGTATCAATCAAAAACAGTGCCCAAAAATAAAATAAATCTATGGTGTGATAAGGAAGAGCGCAATTTTTTCTATATTGGGTATCAACAGATTCGTTATACTTTTATCTGAGTAGGATTATATAGCGAGAGGTACGTTATGCAGTGGCACGTCGACACGATTCCATGGCAAGAAATAGGCAATGATGGCACCAAATATGCGTTACTCGATGGTGCCCGTGATGGGTCGAGTCTGTCATTTAGTTATGCGTTTGCGATTCCAGCGGGATTTTGGGATCCGTCGCATTGGCACACCCAAACGGCCCATGTGTTTGTGATGAAGGGGACGCTGTATTTGGGGTATGGCACGCAAATGGATATTGGTCAAGCCACAGCATACCCGGCGGGGAGCTATGTGATTGTGCCGGCAAATGCCGTGCATTTCGATGGCAGTGACGAAGATACGATTATTCTGGGGGTGGTGAATGGGGCCTGGCGCACACACTATGTTGATAGCCAGCATGTCCCTTCGGCTGGGACACCAGAATAATTGCATGGTACAATACCGCAACGTTGCGCATTGCTATCATATGATGCGTTCCGTTTGCGAGGGAGATTATGCGGTATTTTTTGGCAAAACTCATAATTATTACGATATGTGCAATGAATGTGGTAGCGTGTGCCGATACGCCAGCGGTGCTTGCGCCCACGCCAACTCCGGTACCGGTCCAACCGGTTATTCAGGCTGATGGTTCGTTGTCGCCGATGAATAACGTAGTCAAGGCGATTGTCCAAATTGGGATACTCGACGAAAATCGGATTGAGATTGGCTCGGGGTCCGGTACGATTATCGATCCACGAGGCTTGATTGTGACTAATTTCCATGTGGTTGGTCATAAAGAACGCGATACGTTTTATAACCCGGATCGCTTGGTTGAAATCTGGTTGACGCATGAACTCAATCAACCACCTGCCTTAAGTTATTATGCCCAGGTGATTGCATCCGACCCCGATGCCGATTTAGCCATTTTGCGGATTGTGCGGATGGGAAGTGGTGTCTCGCCGGCAGAGTGTCTCGATTTACCCACAATCCCCGTTAATAGTGCGGATTTGGGGGTGGAAGAATCGATTAAAGCAGTGGGATATCCGAGTTTTGGGGATGCAACAATCACGATTACTACGGGCAAAACGGCGGGGTATTGGGGGATTGATCGGTCTGGGTATGGGGAACAACACACCAAATATCAGGCGCTGAAAGTGACAGCTCCATTGAGTCATGGTGTATCAGGTGGGGCTTTGTTGAATGAGGCCAATGAACTCGTGGGTGTACCAACATTTGGCATTCAAGACAAAGATGGTGCGCCAGTGGTTTTGGGTGGGGCGGTGCCGATTAGCCTGGCGACGCACTTGATTGAACTAGGCTTAGAACATCCCTTCCCTGGCTGTGATGCGGGTACTGCGGTCGTGTTGCAACGCGAGCCGAACACTTTCCCCAAACGCGTGATGAAAGGGAGGGTCGTCAAACTTGATGCAACAAATAATCCGGTGCCCCAAAGCAACGCGTTTGTCTACTTATTCCCGGCTAGTGTCGATGTGAATAGTATGAATTGGGATCAAATCATTACCCCCATCGCTAAAACGCAAACAAACGAGAGTGGGGAATTTGCGGTACCGAATGATAGTCAACATTTGGACCAACCAGTGGGGGTCGTGATTGTGGTCAATGACAAAATCACCATGCGTGAAAATAATGTGAAATTATTTGAGGATGGCGAATATCCCACTGGGACGGTGTATTATCGTGATTCAGTGACGACACTGGTATTGAAATAAGTCCGCCAATAAATCCCCGTCGTGATGAATGTCACGACGGGGATTTCGGTTTTCATTTGGAATAATTTAGGCGCACGACATACTCACACTGCTGTGATGCAATAATTGTGGAAACAACCCCCCTGAAGTAATGGCACGTCACGACGGGGAGGATTATTTTTTCCATCAAAAACAAAAACTACACACCACCACGGACAACGGTGTTATGGAGCGTGCCAATCCCGTCGATGGTGATGCTGACGGCGTCACCGGCTTCGAGGGTAAATTCGTCGCCGGGCACGATACCGGTGCCGGTAAGCAACAACACGCCGTCGGGGAAGAGATTGTCACGGCCGAGGTAGTGCACCAAGTCGGCCAAGTGGCGCACGATTTTGCTGGTGCTGACGCTGCCGCTAAAGACGAGGTGACTAGCGCGGTGGATTTCGATTGTAATAGTGAGTGCTTTGGGGTCGGCGATGGCTTCGCTGAGGGCAATCATCGGGCCGACGGCACAACAGCGTCCGTACATTTTGGCTTGGGGCAGGTAGAGTGGGTTTTCGCCTTCGATGTCGCGTGAGCTCATATCGTTGCCCACCGTATAACCGACGATTTCGCAGGCTGGATTAATCACCAGCGCCAATTCGGGTTCGGGGACATTCCAAGTGGCGTCGTTGCGGATGGCGACTTCTTCGTTGGGACCGACGACGCGGGTGGGGGTGGCCTTGAAAAAAATCTCGGGGCGGGGGGCCGTGTAGACGCGGTCGTAGATGCCGCTTTTGGCCGATTCTTCTTCACGGGCCACGCGACTGCGTTCGTAGGTTACGCCAGCCGCCCAGATTTCTTGGTCGTCGGTCGGGCGGAGCAAGGTCACGCTACTGAGTGGTGCGAGGGGCTCGCTACCGGCGAGGGCTTTTTGCAGGGCGGTAGCGGCGTCTTGGCGGCCAATGGTCCAGCGCAGAAAGGCGGTAATGTTGGGGAAGCGGGCGGTGATGTCGTAGACCTGGTCGTTTTGGACGAAGCCAATGCGTGGTTGCTGGGTGTTGTAGCGAAAGCGACAAATGTACATATGTGTTCCTTGCTATTGAATGGTGGGGATGCGTTGGATGGCAGGG
>CALFIC010000088.1 GCA_937876225.1 uncultured Chloroflexota bacterium
GGCGAATAGCGCGAATTTCATTCGCTGGATTATTCGCCCCTACTAAATCCCTCGGCCACCAGGGTGGCGTGGATGTCGGCGACGACCTGGGCGTCGGCGCTGGAATGCATGCCGCGTGGCACATGCACCACAAACCCCGCCGCACGGGCGGCGCGGGCATTGGCTTGGATGCAGTACTCGGATTGTACGCCGATAATCGTGACATGCGTGATGCTGTGGGCCTGCAAATAATCGACAAGCTCGGGGTTTTCGCTAAAGGCACTAAACACCGTTTTGCGGTAGATTTTTTCGTGGGGTGCTACGGGCAACACCAGCTGCCACGCCTCGCTAAAGGGCTCGTCCATGTCGCCAGCTGGGCCGTCGTGCTGGATGTGGATGACGAGGTCGCCTCGCTGGCGCGCCGCGGCCAAGGCCTCGGTCATCTGCACCAAAAAAGTGTCGGCGTTGTAGATGCCGTAACGCGGGTCAAATTGGTTTTGTTGGAGGTCGACAAAAAAAACGGCATGGTTGGTGGTCATACGTGCTCCGTCGCGTAGCAATTCCTTGGCTATAGTATACCTGTGATGGTGCAAGAAATGTGCGCATACGGCAGGCTTATTGCCGCTTATTCACGTGGCGCAGGCAGTTTTTTTCTCAAAAAAAATTAGCCGATGAGGGGTGACAACAACGCGATGCAAGTACCCAAGCCAATCCCGAGGATGATGACGCGCGTGCCACAGCCGCGGGTGGTGCGGTAGTAGATGCGGTTGTAGAGGGCACGGCGGGGGTTGGTAATCCAGCCGAAGCCGCGCGGGGCTTTGAGCCCCAGATTGTGGCGGAGGTAGCGCTTGACGGACAAGCGGGCGGCGATTCTTTTTTTGAGTGAGGGGATGCGTAACCCGAAACGGACTTTCATCGTAGCCTCCTTGGGCATCTGACGTGTAACGTCATGATCTGGCACCAGTATAGCGTATCTGGCGTGGGATGGTATGATAGAGACACATTAGGAATCTCATCATAGCGCTACCACTGTCGGTAGCGAGGAGCAATCCGCCATGACGACGCTACGTGTCGAGCCGTTGACGATGCCCGGGGTGGAATTGGGCGCCGAAAATCCCCTGCCGCGCTTCCGGGAGCGCAATCCGCACCGCCATGTGCGGGTCAATGCCGCTATGCCCGAAATCAAAAAAACCTTGCTGGGCGCAGAGTGTGGTAACCGCGTCTTGCCCTATCGCATGCAAGACAATTACACCCGCCAGCGCACCCCCATCACGTATGACACCGTAGTGCTCGAAAACGACATCCTCACAGCGACCTTTATGCCGTGCTTGGGGGGACGCTTGTGGTCACTGTTCCACAAACCGACGCAACGCGAACTGTTGAACCGCAACCCGGTCTTTCAGCCGGCCAATTTGGCCAACCGCAACGCCTGGTTTTCGGGGGGGATTGAGTGGAACGTCAGCCAATACGGCCACACCTTTGGCACCTGCTCACCCGTCTTTGCGGCGGCCATTACCGGCGCCGATGGCGAGCCAGGCTTGCGGCTGTATGAGTACGAGCGCTGTAAAAACTTGTTTTGGCAGATTGATTTCTACCTGCCCCCCGGCTCGCCGTGGCTGATTGCCCACACTCGCGTGGTCAACCCCAACGACAACGACACGTCGATGTATTGGTGGACCAATACCGCCGTCGACGAAAGTCCCACCGTGCGGGTGCTGGCGCCCACCCGCAAGATTATTTATACCGACGTGACGGGCAAAAATTTTGACTTTGGCTATGGCGAAATGCCTATTTTGGCGACCTTTAACAACAAAGATGCCTCGTATTCGTTGCATTCGGGTTCGGCCAACGAGTATTTTTTCCAACAAGATACCGTCGACATGCCGTGGGAAGCGGCGCTCGACCACGACGGCAGTGGCTTCATCGAAGCCTCGACGCCCTTTTTGCGCTACCGCAAAATGTTTTGTTGGGGCAACCATCAAGGGGGACGCCATTGGCAAGAATTCCTCGCACCCGGTGGCCACCCCTACCTCGAAATCCAAGCAGGCATCGCTCCCACCCAACTCCACGGCCTCAATATGCCGGCTAAGGCCGATTGGCACTGGACCCAGATCTTTGGCTTGTTCCAAGGCGATGCCGCCCAAGTGCACGCACCCGATTGGGAAGCGGCGTGTCACAGCGTCGACCAAGCCCTCAAAGCGCAGCTGAGCCCGGCACAATTGCAGGCCATCGATGCGCTGTACGCCCAGCGCGCCGACATCCCCGCCACGCACATCGTGCAGACCGGGTCGGGCTGGGGCGCAGTCGAGTTGGCACGCCGTCAGGTGCAGCCAGCGCCGGCGGTACCGGCCTCATTTGTCTTTCCGACCGCCACGATGGGCGCCGAGCACGCCAAATGGCTCCAGTTGTTGACCGCTGGTCACTTGCCCAGCCAATCTCCCACGGCTTTGCCGGGGGAGTGGATGGTGCAACCAGAATGGCAGACGCTGCTCGAAACCAGCCCCCACACCGCCCAAGATTGGTATGCCTTGTTGCATGTGGGTGTGATGCGCCTCGAGCACTTCGATGCAGTGGGAGCCCGGGCGGCCTGGCAAGCCTCGCTGGCGTTGCAACCTTCGGCGTGGGCCTGGCGCAACCTAGCGGTGCTGGCGCGTTGGGATGGCGATATGGCCGAGGCCCAGCGCTGTATGCACCAGGCCTGGCAATTGAGCCCTGACACGATGGAGATTGCCCAAGAATATATGGAATTGTTGTGTGCGGCCAATCTGTTTGGCGAGGCCGACGCGGTCTATCAGGCCTTGCCGCTGGCAGTGCAACAGCACGACCGCATCCAGATTTTGCGGGGCCGGATTGCCTTGGAATTGGGCGATTTGGCGACGGTTGAGCAATTGATGCACCACGAATATGCGGTGGTGCGCGAAGGCGAGACCGAGTTGAGCGATATCTGGTTTGGTATGTGGTATCGTCGGCTGGCTGCGGAGCGTGGTACGCCGTTGAGCGACGCCGAAAAAGCCGAGGTACGCAAAAATTATCCCCCGCCAGCCCATATCGATTTCCGGAGTATCAGCAAATAATGCGTAGGTGTGGGGCATGCCCCACACGTGCGAGGCACGCCTCGCACCTGAAAGTGTGAGGCATGCCTCACACCTGAAAGGATCCTCATGCCCCCAGCGATTCAATGGATTGTCAGCACCCAAACCGCACCTTGGCAATCCCAGCCCGAGTTGACCATGCAAGCGCCCACCAGTATGCCAGGGGTGTTTGTGCGTACCGACATGCCCCTCCAGACGATACAAGGCTTTGGCGCCTGTTTCAACGAATTGGGCTGGGATGCCCTCAATGACCTCAGTGTGGCTGACCGGGCCAGCATCATGCACGAATTGTTTGCGCCGGGTGTGGGCGCCAATTTCACGATTTGTCGGATGCCCATGGGCGCCAATGACTTTTCGCGCGATTGGTATGCGTACACCGAGACGCCCGGAGACTTTGCCCTTGCCGACTTTACCATTGCCCACGACCACGACACGCTCATCCCATTCATCAAAAGCGCACTACAGTACCAGCCTGCGTTGCAATTATGGGCCTCGCCGTGGAGCCCACCAACCTGGATGAAACACAACCAGCACTATGCGGCCGCGTTGCCGTCGCCCCTGCAGGTGGGGGTCGACAATGGCTTGCGGGCCGATCAGGTGTGCGCCGAAGGCAGCGACATGTTCATCCAAGACGAGCGCTATTATGCGGCGTACGCCCGTTATTTCGGGCGGTTTATCGATGAATACCGTGCGCTGGGTATCGATATCGGCATGGTGATGCCCCAAAACGAATTCAATTCGCCTCAAGTATTCCCCAGCTGCACGTGGACGCCTACCGGCCTGGCACGCTTTTTGGCCCATCTCGGTCCCGAAATGGCCGCCCGCGCCGTGGATGTGTTTATTGGGACCCTCGAGCGGGGCAATGATGCCTTGATTGAGGTAAGTCTGCGTGATCCTAGCGTGCGGCGCTATATCAAAGGTGCTGGATTCCAGTGGGCCGGCAAAGGGGCGATTGCGGCGATTCAGCGGAGCCACCCCGAATTAACCCTCTATCAAACTGAGCAAGAATGTGGTGATGGGCTGAATGATTGGCGCTATTGTCGGTATGCCTGGTCGTTAATGAAACATTTTTTGAGTCACGGCACCCACGCCTATCAATATTGGAATATCGCTCTGCGTAAAGGGGGGATTAGTCGTTGGGGCTGGGCCCAAAACTCGTTGGTGACGGTAGATAGTGCCAGCCGCACATTTACCTACAATCACGAATATTATTTGCTCAAGCACGTCAGCCATTTCGTGCAACCGGGGGCGCAACGAGTGACGACTATGAGTTATACCGGCTACGAAAACCAGCTGGCGTTCGTCAATCCCGATGGGAGCATCGTGATTGTCATCCACAACGACATGCACGTTGAAATGCCGGTGGGGATTATGATCGGCACGCAGGTCATCAACGTCAGCTTGCCCGCCGATTCGTTTAGTACGATTGTGGTACCAAAAAATTCATAATCCTCACCGTTGATTCATCAAAGACTCATGATGGTACGGTACAACAGAGATGTTCAATAAAAACATTCTCGAGGAGTCGTCAACATGAAGCGCGCAGTGATTCGTACGGTGGTGGTTTCGTTGGGGTTGGCAGTCGTATTGGCTAGTTGTGGGAGTAGTGCGGACGGCAGCGGCAGTGGCGATATTTTTTCGTCGTTGCGCCGTGGCGCATTCCGGACGTTTTACCAAGTGGAGCGCAGTGTGGGATTGCGCCCAGCTCGGCAGTTCCAGGGTGGTCAAGGGCAAAATGGCAACGGGCGGCAACGCAATCAACCTCAAGGGCAAACGACCCAGCCATAATGTGTAGAGCCGCAGTGTAGAGCCGCAGCATGCTGCGGCTCTATCAGTTTGCAATACGTCCTGCAACAGCGTATACTAAAAGACGTATTGTTGACTTGCAATTTCCGGGAGGGGGGTGACTTACGCGCATGAAAATCGAACGCCGTGATGGTGAGAGCATTGAACAACTGCTCCGCCGCTTTAACAAGGTTGTCGTTGCCGAGCGCATCACCAAGACCTACCGCGAAAAGATGGCATTTGTCTCGAAGAGCGAACAACGCAAAGAGAAAGTTCGCCGTGCTGAACGCAATCGTCGCAAGAAGATGGCTCAGACTGGCCACTAGCATCTGATTGTTGCATATTCAAGCCGTTCCGGTAGTTACCGGAGCGGCTTTGGTATGTTTATTCTACAATACGTTTATTGAGTGACAGATAGGGAATGGATATACTATGTTTGACCGTCTCAAGACCGTTGTAACCCGTTACGACGAATTAACCCAGCAATTGGCCGACCAAGCCGTGCTTGGCGATATCACGCGCTTGCAACAAATTGCCCGTGAGCAACGCGAGCTTGAGTTGGTTGTGACGTCGTACCAACGCTATGCCCGCATCGAACAACAACTCATCGACGCCCAAACCATGTTTAACGAAAACGCCGATGACGCTGATTTGCGCGCCATGGCCCAAGAAGAGCTCACCGCCCTCAATGCCGAGCGCGAGCAACTCGAACAAGCCCTCAAACTCTTGTTGCTCCCCCGTGACCCCAACGACGAGCGGAGCGTCATCATGGAATTGCGCCAAGGCGAAGGTGGCGACGAGTCGGCCTTGTTTGCCGCCGACCTCTACCGCATGTATTTGCGCTATGCCGAGCGGGTGGGCTGGAAGGTCGAATTGCTCAATTCTAGCGAAAACGGCATCGGTGGCTACAAAGAAGTCTCGCTCGAAATCCACGGTGACGGCGCCTATAGCCGCCTCAAATATGAAGGCGGCGTCCATCGCGTGCAACGCGTGCCCGCCACCGAAGCCCGTGGTCGCATCCATACCTCCACCGCCACGGTGGCGGTGTTGCCCAAGCTCGACGATGATGGCGCAGTCGACATCAAACAAGAAGACCTGCGTATCGACGTCTTTCGGTCGGGTGGGCATGGTGGCCAAGGGGTCAATACGACCGACTCGGCGGTGCGGATTGTCTACAAAGGGGGCACGCCCGACGAAATGGTGGTGACCTGTCAAGATGGGCGCTCGCAGCTCAAAAACAAAGACAAAGCCATGAGCGTGTTGCGGGCCCGCTTGTTTGCCATCCAAGAAGCCAAACGCGCCAAAGCCTTGGGTGAATCGCGGCTGGCCCAAGTCGGCACGGGCGAACGCTCCGAAAAAATCCGCACCTACAACTTCCCCCAAGACCGCATCACCGACCACCGCGTGGGCCAGAGTTTTTCCAACTTGCCGGCCGTGCTCGATGGTGACATCGAACGCATGATTGATGCCTTGACGGTGTACGACAACGCCGAACGCTTGCGCGCCGTCGGTGTCGACGCCTAATCCAAAGGGGCGCTGATGAGCAATTTGCATTCGCGGATGTTGCTCCGGCAACGCCTGCGCCAACTGATTTTGATGCGCGAAACTGGCCCCAAGCGCCCCGCCTGGCATCTGCAACGGGCGCGCTTGATTTGGGGATTGCACGATGCTATTGCCGCCCTTGATGGAGGAGAAACGCCCATGTTCCCGCAAACACTCATCGATTACCTCACCCCCCAACTCCCCACCTATATCGAGCAATTGCGCCAGCTGTGTGCCATCGAATGCCCTAGCGAATCCAAACCGGGCGTCGATGAAGCGGGCGATTGGGTGGCCCGTTGGGCCCGCCAACGAGGCTGGGAACTTAAGCGCTGGAAGGATGATCAGGCCGGCGATACTATCGCCTTTACCATTCGGGGGCGCAGTGGCCCGCGTATCCTACTCGCCGCCCACCTCGATACCGTCTATCCTGTGGGAATCGCCACCCAGCGCCCGCTGCGCATCGAGGGTGATACCTTGTTTGCGCCCGGGTCGTGCGACAACAAAAGCGGCTTGTTGTCGGCCTTGTATGCCATGGCGGCCCTCGAAGAATGTGGTGGCCTCGGCAATATCGGGGCGATTACCTTGCTGTGTGGTGGCGACGAAGAAACCGATATGCGCGTGTCGCGCCTCGCTTTTGCTGAACTCGCTCTCCAGCACGATGTGGCTTTGGTACTCGAAGCGGGCCGCGAAAACGGCGATATCGTCAGTGCCCGCAAGGGTGGTGGCTTGTTTGGCTTCGAAGTGCACGGCAAAGCGGCCCATGCCGGTGTCGAACCGCACAAAGGCGCTAACGCTATCGTGCAACTGGCCCACCAAAGTGTGGCTTTGCATGCGCTCAACGGTTTGCGTCCCGGCGTGACGGTCAATGTCGGGGTGGTCAGCGGTGGTACCGTCTCAAACACGGTGCCTGACTTTGCCAGCGCCAAAATCGATGTGCGGATTGTCGACCCCGCCGATCAAGACGTGGTTACTGCGGCGATTTTGCAGATTGCGGCGACCAATCATGTGGCAGGGACGGCCACTACCGTCACCGGGGGCTTTAAAGTACCGGCCATGGCCTGTACGCCCCAAATCGCCCGGATTGCTGCCGTCGCCAAGCAGGCGGCGCTCGACCTTGGCTTTAGCACCAATGACGCCCACACCGGTGGCATGTCGTATGCCAATTATTTGGCGAAGCTCGGTCTGCCGGTGATTGATGGTCTTGGTCCTGTGGGTGGCAACGACCACAGCCCTGGTGAATACATCAGCGTGGCCAGTATCGTGCCACGCACTGCGCTGTTGGCGTTGTTGATGACCCGTCTCAAGGATGTGGTGGCAACGGCGTAGTGTGGTAGCTATTGATGGTGGGATACGCACGTTGTGCCTGCGACGATTGTTGCGGGCACAACGTGCGTATGGTGTGAATGAAGCGATTTTTGCGGTGTGGTTGCGACGATTGATGGGCGCGTGAGGACGTACCGCGTGCCTATGCTGCTCATTTTCAATTTTCAATTGTTCATTCTCCATTTTGAATTGGGTATCAGCTAAATCTCAGGTAAATTGTAATGTCAAAAAAGCCGAGTTGTCGTTTACAATAAGAAGTAAGTGAGAAATTCGTAGTTGATTGGTGATAACTCATGATGCGATGGTACCGATTAATAGGTGCGGTAATAGTGAGTGCTGGCGTATTGGGGATTGGCCACCGCGTCACTGCCCAAACCAAACCAGTACCTGTAGAATTCACGGTTGATGGCGTCGCACAACCACTGACGCCACTCACCGTTCGGCTTACCTTGGCCAATCCGGTGAGTGGCGCCGCCACGCTTATCGTGGCAGATCCTGTAGGGCATCAGATAGCCAGTGTGACGGTACTGCTTGACCATGGCAAAGCCAGTACCACCATCGTCCCGCGTGGCGCGCGAGGTCCACATTCTGCCAATCTGATGCTGAGTAATGGGCGCATCATTGCCTCGACGCCCACGCTCTATACATATGAACCACAGACGATGGTGTCAACGGGGATTCAGCGCTATGACCAATTTATCCCTGCGGCTACTACCATCATGCGTGGTGCCATCCTCGACCAACCCTTTGGTGCGGGGACGGTGCACGGCTATCGCTCACCTGATAGTCCTTTGATTTGGTTGCGTGACCACGTCTACCAGATGCAAGGTGCACGCTATTTTGATAGTGATATGATATCCGCAATCGATGCTTTTGCATCCCTTCAATACCCCGATGGTAGCTTCCCCGACTTTTTGCCACGGGCGCCTTGGGCCGACACCGCCTACCGTACTCCCGTTGAAGCCGATGTGGAGTTTTTGTTTGTCCAAGGAGTCTATCAGGA
>CALFIC010000089.1 GCA_937876225.1 uncultured Chloroflexota bacterium
GGCACACCGATGAGTTGAGCGGCATAGCCGATGGCTTGCCAGAGTTTGCGCGGGTAGCGGGCCAGCTGGAGCCCAAAACGGGCTAATCGAGGTAACGATTGTTGCTCGGCGATGGCCACGATGTGGGCACCGTGGGCCCGCAAAAAGACTGCTACCGGCCAGATGAGTGGTCCGGTGCCTGCGATGACGACCCGTTTGCCGGCGATGGGCATGCCGGCTTTGACGAGGGCTTGTAGACCACCAATCCCCGTGACGCCGGGCAACGTCCAGCCCGCCACTGGCAACAGTAATTCGCGGGCACCGCTGGCAATCACGAGGTGGCGGTAGTGCAATAAATGGGCGTCGTTGGGAGTTTCGACCAACAACTGTTGTGCGGCCAACGTCGCAATGACGCGGGTTTGGTAGTAGGTGGTGATGAACGGCGATTGCAAGGCGGTGCGGGCTGGTTGGGTCGTGTGATTATGAACTCCGCGCCAGATTTGCCCGCCGGCATCGGGGTTGTCGTCGATGAGGGCGACCTGGAGGTTGCGGCTGGCGAGGGCATGGGCGGCGTGCATGCCGGCGGGGCCGGCACCGATGATGATGACGTCGTAACTATGCATCTGCACCCTCCCAGTACGTGATGTGCATTCCGGCTTCTACCGGGGTTTGGCAGGCAAGTTGATGGGCGTTGCCATTGATGGTGACGCGACATTCAAAACAAATTCCCATGCCACACAGCATGGTACGAGGCATACCGTGGACCGATTGACGGGTGGCACCGAGCTGATGGGTGGCTTGGGCAATTGCGCCAGCAACACTAGTACTGGCATCGCAGGCGTATGGGTGATTGTTGATGAATACGGTAATCGTCGCCATAGCGGCTCACTTTTTTGAAAATAGTGATTATGTTGCTGAGAAAAAACGACTGGGTAAATAGGGGGTCGGGTCGATAGCTGGGGGGGTGTGATTCATCAACGCCGCCAACAAGTCGGCCGTCCCGAGCGAGGTGGTAATCCCGAGGCCTTCGTGACCGGTGGCCAACCACAACCCAGGTTGGTGAGGATGTGGGCCAATCAACGGTTGCCCGTCGGGCGTGGCGGCGCGGTAGCCGGTCCAGACGCGGATCGAGCTGAGGGTGGCGAGGGCTGGCATGAATTCGAGGCAACGTTGGAGCATCTGCCCGAGCATGACGGGGTCGACTTCGGGGGTGTGGATGTCGTATTGGCGGCATGATCCAATCAAAATCTGGCCGGTGGCGCGTGGTTGCACGTTGAATGCCACCGAATCGACGTCGGTGAGGTGGGCGTTTTTGACGTAGCCCATTTCGGCCACTTGATGGTGGATGAAGTCAGGGTAGCGGTCGGTAATGACGAGATGCCCTTTTTTGGGGCGGATAGGGAGTGCGGGCACGAGGTCGCGGGCGCGTGACCCTGTGGCCAGCACTACGGCATCGGCGCTGAGGTGCCGACCATCGCCGAGGGTCACGCCGCCGGCATGGAGGGCGCTGACCTCGGCATGGATCAAGGTGCCGCCAGTCTGTTGCCAGAGCCAGGCCGCACTGCGCGATGGATAGACCACTGCATCGCCGGCAATGCGTAGGCCACCGGGGAGCCCGGGGCGCAGGTTGGGTTCGTGGCGGTAGAGGGCGGCGGCATCGAGGAGCTCGGCGTGCAGTCCGGCAGCGTGATAATTGGGGACTTTGGCGGCAGCCATGGCGAGTTCTTCGTCATCACTGGCCACCCAAATCGTGCCACAGGGGGTATATTCGTGGACGAGAGGATTGGCTTGGCCGAGGGCATGCCAGCGCCGTTGCGAATCGGCCGTCAAGGCGAATTCAGCCGGCGAGTCGTCGAGTGCAACCACTTGTCCCATGCCAGCAGCAGTGGCGCCACTGCCAATGGTGTCACGTTCGATGAGGGTGACGCGCCAGCCGGTGGCAGCGAGGCGATGGGCACAGGCACTGCCGACGATGCCGCCGCCGATAATGATGACGTGTGCGTGACTCATCGTTGGATTCCATTGATGAATGGATCGTCTATCTCGGTAATAATTTGCCCTACCATGGTGACATAGGCGCGACCAGTAATCAACGGCCAAATCTGCCCTGTAGCATCACGGCGATAGCGGGCTTGGAAGCGGCTACCGATGATGCTTTCTTGGATCCATTCATGATCGGGAGCAAGCACTCCATCAGCGGCCAGACAGGCAAGTTTGGCGCTGGTGCCGGTACCACAGGGCGAGCGGTCGTAGGCGTCACCAGGGCAAAGTACAAAGCTGCGGCTATCAGCGCCGGGTGCAGCGGGACCAAATAATTCGATATGGTCGATTTCGGCATTGTCAGCGCCCGTAATGCTGTGGCTCACAAGGGCCTGCCGTATGGTATTGGCGGCCTGGGTGAGGGTGGCAATAGTGTCGCGGTGCAGGTCGTAGCCATGGTCATGGCACAAAAAGAACCAATTGCCGCCCCAGGCCACATCGCCATGAATGGTGCGTCCATCGGGCAGGGTGAGGGCGATGTGGTGGGCGTGGCGATAGGATGCGACATTGGCGACGGTCACGCTGCCGTCGGGGTGGAGCTGGGCGGTAATCGTTCCGACAGGGGTTTCGATGCGATGTTCACCGACAGTGATACGCCCGAGATATGCCAAACTAGCAATTAACCCGATGGTGCCGTGGCCACACATCCCCAAATAGCCTACATTATTGAAAAAAATTACGCCGGCACTGGCGCTAGTGTCGTGCGGGGGGCAGAGTAGCGCACCGACGAGCACATCGCTCCCCCGAGGCTCGTTGATGACGGTGCGGCGTAGGGTGTCGTAGTGATGACGGAGTAGGGCGAGGCGCTCAACGAGCGGCCCAGCGCCGAGATCGGGACCACCAGCGATTACCAGCCGGGTCGGTTCGCCGGCGGTATGGGAATCGATGATATCGATGGGATTTGGCATGTGGGTACCTCATGCTGATGGTAAATCGGTGATTGCTCTATTCTACGACAGCTTTGTTGTGACTGATGTGTGCAAGATGGAAAATGGAAAATGGAAAATGGAAAATGGAAAATGGAAAATGGAAAATGGAAAATAGTAGGGGCGAATTATGCCGGCGAATTCATTCGCCGCTATTCGCCCAATGGAAGTAGGAAGTAAAGTTTGAAGTGGGTACATTCGCTCTGCGCCCTCTGTGCGAGATAATGAATACACGGTAAAATAGCATTAGATGATTGAGAAAGGCGTGATTGTGACGACATCATTTTCGCAAATGACCCAGCGTAATATCGTGATGGTTACCGCAACTATGGCCGTATTGTTATGGCTGGTGGGTGGTTTGGCGCGATGGGGCGTGGCGTTAAGTATATTGTTGGTAGTACCGGGCTGGTGGTTACACCAATACATCCCTGCGCCAAGTAGTAGTCGGGTGGGGCGATTGATGCTCGGGGCGGCAGTGGGTCCAACGGTAGTTGCTGTCGTATATATGTTGGCGGCTGCCGTGGGGGTGGCGATACCAGTATGGGTGCTGGAATGGTGGTTACCTGTTGTGGCGGTGTTGGCGCTACGGCGGTTGTGGTCAAAGATTGGTGAAAGTACGTGGGTGGCGCCGGGGCGGTGGTGGAGTGTACTTGCGCTACTTGTGGCAGGATTAGTGGCGTGGACACGCAATGCCCAAATCGCCGGCTTAGTCTTCCCCCCTTGGGTTGATGCTGTCCACCACGCCTTATTGATTCGGGTAGCGTATGAGCAGGGGCATGCGCCGTGGAGTTTGGTGCCGTATTTGCCGGTGACCCATTTACCATACCACAGTGGTTATCACAGTATTAGTGCGGCCTTGCTCCATGCGAGTGGG
>CALFIC010000090.1 GCA_937876225.1 uncultured Chloroflexota bacterium
CCCATACATGCATTCGGCACCCAAAGGCATCACGCGACATGACATGGTATCGCAGAGGTGACACCAGCGGCTCTTCAGCGACTGGGTCGATGTCACTAAGCCACCTGCTCCCTATAAGCGTCAGGTCGGGGCGCTCGTGCTCGAGCAATTCAAGCAGGGCCAATGGCACCCTGCACCGGGAGATCATCGTCGCCCATCACCCAGAAGAAGTCGCCGTCGACCGCCGAGGCGCATGCGCGGAAATTCGCGTCCATGCCGAGATTGGTCGCCTGCGTCACAACGCGCACGCGCGGAAAGTTGCCGGCAAAGTTGGCAATCAATTCAGCCGTACCGTCCGTGGATGCGTTGTCTGCGATGACCAGACTCACGCGGTCTTCCAGGCCCGACAACTCGTTGCGCAGCGCCTCGCGCCCGGCCGCGTCCAGCGCGGCCATGAGCGGCCGCAGCTGCTGCGAGGCGGTGTGTCGCGCCGGCCCGCTTAGCCCAGCCTTCAGCGCCTCCAGCTTGCCATACACCCCCGTCAGCGCCGCCAGCACCTTCTCCTTGACGCCCAACGCCAGCCCGGTGAACTGGGTGGCGAAGACGATGGCGTCGTTGGCGGAGAGGAGGCTGACGGTCAGCGTGGCAGTGCCGGTCTGCACGCGCAGGACGCAGCTCACGGGCGGCTGCGCGGGCGGGGAGGGGGGCGCACGCCGCGCGGCGCCCCCGCGCCCCCCCATCCGTATGGGCGAATAATAGGGCGAATTTATTCGCCCGTATTCGCCCCATCACGCCAACGAATCGGATTCAAACGAATATATTCTTTGACGGCATGCAATCCTGCCTCATCGCGAATGATGCGATCATAATAATTTCGGTGCCAAATTTTGCCATACTGTGCCTGCGTCTGCATGGTAACCCCAATCTTGAGACACCGAATCACCGACCCAATACTCTTCGCTGTGCCACCCCGAATCGGATGTGACGGCACCACCGATGAAATCTCGATAATCCCATGGATATGATCGGGCATTACTACGATGTCATGCACCCGTACCGGTGGACAATGCATCGGGATATCGTGCCAACACCGCATAATCGCCATACCTACCGGCGATAACTGCACCTCGCCATCGTAAATACTACTCAGAATCTTTCTTCTTTGGTGCGTCACAATCGTGACAAAATAAAATCCCGGCGCATGATAATCGTGTGCCTGATGACGAATTGATTGCCGACCACGCTTTTTCACCATATTACGGCTCCTTCTCCAAAAAACGCTCTCTATACATACCGTTTTTTCGCTCAAAAAGGTACGGTCAACGCACCCAGATGATTTTTAACAAAAATCTTGTACTATGCAGGCTCAAAATTCGGTACTATACAAAGTGAAAATAAATTTTTGCAGGAGGATTGTGTGACCAACGAACAAGCCGTACCGTTTCGCGCGGAGATGCGTCAACTGCTCAATATTTTGACGCACTCACTCTATTCCGACCGCGAAATCTTTCTCCGTGAACTCATCTCAAACGCTGCCGACGCCATTAACCGCGTGCGCTTCATCCAACTCACCAACCCTAATATTGTCGATGCCGATGTCGAACCGCAAATCACCATTAGCGTCGATACCGATGCCAACACCATCACCATTAGTGATAACGGCTCGGGGATGACCCGTGAGGAACTCGCCGAAAACCTCGGCACCATTGCCAAATCGGGCACCAAAGCGATGCTCGAAAACCTCGACGCCGGCCAACGCAGTGCCCTCGTCGGCCAATTCGGCGTCGGGTTTTATTCGGCATTCGTCGTCGCCGACCAAGTCACCGTCGTGTCACGCTCGTATCAACCCGAGGCCGAAGCCGCCGAATGGTGGTGCGATGGCAACGATACCTTTGTCATTCGCCCCTCAGACCGCACCGCCCGCGGCACCACCATTACCTTGCACCTCAAAGCAGATGCCAGCGAATTTGCCTCGGAATGGCGCATCAAACAAATCATCCGTAAACATTCACGCTATATCCCCGTACCGATTTTGATGGGGGAAGAAACCGTCAACGATACCCAAGCCTTGTGGCGCATAGCGCCCCGTACCGTCGACCCCAGCCGCTATTCCGATTTTTATCAGCAGCTGACCTACGAAATGACCGATCCCCTGTTGACCGTGCACCTCTCGACTGATGCCCCTATCGACCTGCACGCCTTGTTGTTTGTGCCGGCCACCCGCGAACGGGGCATGATTGAACGCCGCGTCGAAGGTAACATCGCCCTCTATTCACGACGCGTGCTCATCCAAGCCGAAACCAAAGAAATGCTCCCGCAATGGTTGCGCTTCATGGAAGGGGTCGTCGATAGCGAAGACCTGCCCCTCAATGTGTCGCGTGAAATGGTGCAAGGCTCGCAAACTGCCGCCCGCATCAAAAAAACCCTCACCAGCCGCGTCATCAAAGAGCTCAACGATTTGGGCAATAATGACCCCGAAAAGTTCGCCACCTTCTGGAAGGAATTCGGCATTTTCTTCAAAGAAGGGGTGGCCGTCGACCCCAGCGCCCAAACCGAAATCGTGCCCCTGCTCCGCTTCCATAGCTCGACCCAAGATTCCCTCACCACCTTGGCCGAATACGTCAGCCGCATGGTGCCCGATCAAGACGAAATCTACTACCTCATCGCCAACGACGTCACCAGCGCCAAACAAAGCCCGCATCTCGACGCCGTCCAGAGCCGAGGCATCGAAGCGCTGTTGCTCAGCGACATGGTTGATCCGTTTATGCTACAGAACATGCGCGACTTCGACGGCAAAAAATTCCACAACCTCGATGACCCCGAACTCACGTTGCCCGGGAGCGACACCCAGGTCGAATCACAAATCGACGACAACCAACTAATGGCCATCGTCACTGGCTTCAAAGAGACCCTCGGCGAACAAATCGATGGTGTCCAAGCCTCGACCGTGCTCAAAAACCATCCCGTGCGCCTTGTCGCCACCAACAGCAACAGCGACCAAGAGCGCATGCGGCGCTTGATTGAGCGCGATACCAGCGCTCCCAAGCGTAAACTCGAAGTCAATCGCGCCCACCCCCTTATCGTGGGGCTGGCCCAACGCCTCCAAGCCAATCCCAGCGACGTCGTCGCACAGGCCATCATCGCCCAGCTCTACGACAGCGCCTTGATGCTCGACGGTACCCCCAGCGACCCCGCCGCCATGGTCAAACGCCTCGAAGCCATCATGTTGGCAGCAGTGAAAAACTAATTCAGGATAGAAAAAACCGGCTCGTGCGTTATTCACGCACGAGCCGGTTTTATTGTTACTGAACGCTTATTCCTACGCTTAGCCGAATTGGCCGCTGATATAATCTTCGGTGCGTTGATCACTAGGAGCCGTAAACATTTTATCGGTTTGGTCGAATTCAATCAATTCACCGGCGCGGGTGGCACGATTCATCAACATAAACGCCGTCATGTCTGATACACGGGCGGCCTGTTGCATGTTGTGAGTCACAATCACAATCGTGAATTGGTCACGCAAACCGTCGATGAGGTCTTCGATTTTGAGCGAGGCAATCGGGTCGAGCGCCGAACAAGGCTCGTCCATCAAAATCACTTCGGGGTCCGAGGCAATCGCCCGTGCAATACACAAGCGCTGTTGCTGGCCGCCCGACAAAGCGGTACCGAGGCTCTTGAACAAGCGATCTTTGACTTCATCCCACAAGGCAGCCCGTTTAAGTGACTCTTCAACCTTTTGGGCGATGAGTTTTTTGTCACGCATACCGTTGACCCGTAAGCCATAGGCCACGTTATCAAAAATCGTCAACTGGAACGGATTGGGACGTTGAAAGACCATCCCTACCCGCCGACGCAACAACACCGAGTCGACCGCTGGATCATAGACATTGACGCCGTCGAAACGCATTTCGCCTTCGGCATGGGCGCCGATGGTGGCGTCGTGCATGCGATTGATGGCCCGTAACAACGTCGATTTGCCACACCCCGATGGACCAATGATGGCAGTGACGTGGTTGGCTGGGATATCCATCGAGACGGTATTGATGGCTTTAAAATTGCCATAAAAAAAACTAAAGTTACGCACTTCGATTTTGGCGTTCACACTGTCAGTGGCAGGACGCGTACGCGTCCGGGCACCAACGAGATCGGCAAAACCAATTGAGCGACTGAGTGTCATTGCACTACGCATCGTCATCACCTTTACCCTACACGGCCACTAATATAGGACTCGGTACGTGGGTCACTTGGATTGGTAAACACATTTGAGGTACTTGATTTTTCAACCAATTCACCAATTGGGTTGCCACTCGTTGTATCCACCATAAATACCGCTGTTTGATCCGAGATCCGGGCTGCTTGTTGCATACTATGCGTTACAATCACAATTGTCAATGTGGTTTTGAGCTGTACCAACAATTCTTCGATATTGGCAGTCGCAATTGGGTCAAGCGCCGAACAGGGCTCGTCGAGCAACAGCACATCAGGCTTAATTGCCAACGCCCTGGCAATTGCGAGGCGCTGCTGTTGTCCACCAGACAACGCCGTACCTGGTTTACTCAACACATCCTTGACTTCGTCCCATAATACCGCAGATCGCAAGGCTTCTTCGACAGATTGGTCGAGTTCGGCTTTGTGCGTCATTCCATTTATACGCAAGCCAGCGGCCACATTTTCATAAATATTACGGGTACGGAATGCCACCGGTTGCTGAAACACCATGCCAACTTTGCGGCGAATCAAGGTGGCGTCGACGTTTGAACCATAAACATCTTCGCCGTTGAGCAACACGGTGCCTTTGGCCGAAGCACCCAAAATCGTTTCGTGCATGCGGTTGAGGCAACGCAACACCGTCGATTTGCCACAACCCGAAGGTCCAATAATGGCAGTAATTTCTTGGGTGGCAATCTGCATATCGACGGCTTTCACCGCTTGGCGCGCCCCATAAAACGGCGCCAACTGAGAAATGGTCATGCTACTCATCGGCTTGCTCCTGCGCGGCGGCGCGTCGCGACCCGCACCAAAATATTCATGACCAACACCAACATCATCAGCACAAAGGCAGCGCCCCACGCTAAAGTGTTCTCACCAGGATAGGGTGATTCGGTATAACGATAGGCGAGCAATGGCAGACTGGCCATCGGCGCAAACAGATTTGTGCTAATCACATTGCTGCCCAACACCGTCAAAATCAACGGAGCGGTCTCACCAGCACCGCGGGCAAACGCCAGCATCACACCCGTCACAATACCAGGTAAAGCGGCCGGGATAATCACAGTAAATGTCGAATACCACGTCGGAGCACCGAGGCCACGAGCGGCTTCACGCATTGATTCGGGGACTAGCTTCAACATTTCTTCGGTGGTACGTGTGACGATAGGAATCATCAAAATCATCAACGCCAAGCTACCCGCAATGGCCGAGAATTCGTGGCTACGAATCACCACCAAAATATAAATCACCACACCAGCGACGATCGATGGCGAGCCACTGAGCACATCACAACAAAAGCGCACAATCGTAGAATAGCGTTCATTGCGATATTCGCTCAGATAAATCCCTGCAAAAATCCCGATGGGCAACGCAAACAACAATCCCATGCCGGTAATAATCAAGGTGCCAATAATCCCGTGCAATACGCCACCGACAGGTCCACCAGCGTATACATCAGCAGCAGCAGCACCATCTGCCGGGGTCGTCCCATCTGTTGACCCATCGGTGGGCACGCCAATCCCTGCAAACGGGTCATTGGGGTCAAACGCCGGTGTCGAGCCATCAGCTGCTGCCTGAGCCATGTTGGGTGGCTGATAGACGTCCGTAAAAAACTGCACACTCAATGCCGATGCGCCGAGTGTCAACACATAACCAATAATAGCAATCAATGGGATGACGGCACAACCAGTGGCAAATACGGTACTGCCACGCATCACTTGATCAACAAACTTGCGCCAACGATAATTTTTGGGGGTGTTCACGAGCGACCTCCTGCCATACCGCGGTCGACATACCAAATCATCAACCGGGCACCGAGATTCAATACCAACGTAATACCAAACAAGGCAAATGCCACAGTAATCAAGGCACTCTCGTGGAGCGTACTCACCGAATTCGTGAGTTCATTAGCCACCAACGAGGCTGCAGTCGTGGCAGGGGCAAACAGCGACGGGCTAATCCGTTGCGAATTCCCGATGAGTAGCGTCGCTGCCATCGTCTCGCCCAAAGCACGCCCAAGTCCCAACATCACGGCACCAATGATACCCGCACGGGAGTAAGGGACAACTGCGAGCCAGATTGTTTCCCAGCGTGTTGCACCGATCGCAAGCATGGCTTCTCGTTGCGTGTTGGGAACTAGGCGAAGCACATCACGAGTCAATGAAGCGATGGTGGGCAAAATCATAATCGACATCACAATCCCCGTGACCATCACACCACGGCCAGTCGCCACTGGTCCCGCCAACCACGGAATGTAGTCACCAAATGTTTCGCTTACCGGTGTTGAAAAAACTTGATTGAAAAACGGCACAAATACGAATACCCCCCACACGCCATAAATGACGCTAGGGATAGCTGCGAGCAGTTCCACCAAAAACGATAGTGGCGTACTCAATTGCGGTGGACAAAGCTCAGCAAGGAAAATTCCAATCCCAAGCGCTAAGGGCGCTGCAATCACAATCGCCACTAGCGACGAGAGGAGCGTCCCACGCACTGCAGGCCATGCACCAAAGGTCGGTGCCGCAAGATCAGTGGCTACGGGATTCCAGACTTGCCCAAACAACACATCCCAACCAAAAGCGGCTCGCGCTTCGCCGGATGATACAAACATAATCACGCCCATGGCGAGTACAAGCCCCACCACACAACTTGCAAGAACTACCGTGCCAATCCGGAATGGGACATCACCGTGACGGAACACGGATTTGCCGTTGCTCCATGATTCGGCGTGCTGTTGTTTCGCCATGAACTGACTCCTCACCTACATACCAAACGAACCATACAGGACTCATCCGCACAGCACAAAACAATGCGGTCTTTGTATCGATGTACCTGTCGTACCACGCAGCCAGTGCCACCATCAAATTAATTATTGTGTGTACTCTTTTATACCATAATCAGCAACGACTCTGGAACAAACACACACGTAACGTCATTTATTGAAATAACATTTGCCAACAATGCAATACGACTTTTTGTCTGCATTTAAAGTACCAATCGCATGTTATTCATCGATATCTTTTTTATTAAGAAAAGATGAAATTCGGTTAGTCATCTATCAAAATTGCCATATTAATCATCACAATCTATTTTACTGGTGCATCTTTCTTGCGTACCCATTAAATCTTGACTGTAAATACACCGACCACACAAAATACTCCACGGGGTGGGTAGTGTAAATACTACCCACCCCGTGGAGATTAGCGTGCTAATTAGTTACTTGATGGGGGCGTCGAGGACTGCTTGACCATCAACTCGTACCGCCAGCAAGGCTTTCATTGATGCCTTGCGGAAGTTTTCGGGCAATGGTGCATACCCCAAACGGTTGGCAGCGCCTTGACCTTCGGTCAAACTCCAGTACAAGAAGTCTGACAAGGCTTGAGCTTTGTTCGCATCTTTGTACGTGTCTTTGCGTACCAAAATATAAGTGAAAGCCGCAATTGGATATGCTTGGGCATCGCTCCCGTTAGTGATTGACACCGCCAAGCTCTGGTTGTCTGACGCAGGCACTGCGGCAGCCGCAGCGGCCGACACATTGGCCAACAACGGTTGCACATAGTTCCCCGCAGCGTTTTTTACATAGGGCAACGTGAAACCTGCACCGAGTGCGTAAGCGACTTCAACATACCCAATCGCACCTTCGGTTTTTTGGACGGCACTCGATACACCGGCGTTGCCTGGGCCACCGATCCCAACAGGCCAGTTGACTGTGCTACCAGCACCGATTTTTGACTTCCATGTACCGCTGACCTTTGACAAGTAGTCAGTCCAGATCGAGGTGGTACCCGATGAATCGGAGCGGTATACCACGGTAATTTCGGTACTGGGCAAGCTTACGCCAGGGTTCTCGGTGGCGATACGGGTGTCATTCCATGTTTTGATTTCACCGATATAAATACCAACCAAGGTTTCGGGTGAGAAACGCAATGGGTTCTTGATCGTAGGCAAGTTGTAGATGGGCAATACACCACCCATCACCATCGGCAAGTGAATTGCATCGGGGGCTTGCGCCTTCACATCGTTGGACGAGATAGCAGAGTCGGTACCACCGAAGTCAGTCAAGTAAGCAATGAAGTCTTTCTTGCCTTGACCCGAACCAACACTCTGGTAGCTCAACTTCAGGCTGGGGACAATGTTTTTGGTATAGACCGAAATCCAGACTTGGTACAACGGGTTGGGGAAGCTGGCACCTGAACCGCTCAATGTAGCAGTCAGTTGGCGGGGCTTCCAATCGACGCTAGCCGCAACTGGGGCGGTGGTAGCAGTCGCAACCACAACCTTGGCAGTGGCAACTACAGCCTTGGTGGCAGTTACGGTGGCAACAACGGTGGCAGTGGCGGGGACGGCAGTTTCGGTGGCAACAGCTACAGTTGTAGCGGTGGCTTCAGGAGCCTTGGTGGGCTCGGTAGTGGCTGTAGCTTCAGGAGCCTTGGTGGGCTCGGTAGTGGCTGTGGCTTGGGGGGCTGTGGTGGCTTCAGGAGCCATTGTTGCTACAGGAGCTTTGGTCGGTTCAGCCGCAGGAGCGGCGCCAGCACAGGCTGACAACACGAATGCGCTTACTATCATGAAACTCATGAGCGCCAAGGTAATCCGTCGTGATACCATTTGCATCGGTGACACCTTTCAGTTACGAATGATTCGTAACGTTTATTGTCTTTTTGTTAAGACAACCTAAAAGTATCATTGGATTGTTATCTATTGACCCTTTTTTAATTAACAAAATATTAATCTATATTTAACTTAAGAAATTATTAAAAAATAAAAAACTATCCGGTCAGCATGTACGCTACATGCTGACCGGATACGAAAAACCGAGTTGTTGGCGTATTACTTGATCGGAGCCGTCAACACTGGTTGACCGTTGACACGAACGCTCATCAAGGCAGCCATTGAAGCCTTGCGGAAGTTTTCGGGCAATGGTGCATAACCGAGACGGTTGGCAGCGCCTTGACCTTCGGTCAAACCCCAGTAAAGGAAGTCTGACAATGCCTGTGCCTTGTTTACATCGGTGTAGGTGCTCTGACGAACCAAGATGTAGGTGAAGGCGGCAATTGGGTAGGCTTGGGCATCGCTACCGTTGGTGATTGAGGTGGCCAAACCTTGGATGTCTGACGAAGGTACAGCTGAAGCAGCGGCAGCTGAGACATTGGGCAACAATGGTTGCACAAAGTTACCAGCGGCGTTTTGGACGTAAGGCAACGTGAAGCCGGCACCGAGGGCGTAGGCGACTTCGACGTACCCAATTGCGCCTTCGGTCTTTTGGACGGCGCTCGACACACCGGCGTTACCGGGGGCACCGATACCGACGGGCCACTTTACCGTGCTACCAGCACCGATGTCTGACTTCCATGCACCGCTGACTTTTGACAAGTAGTCAGTCCAGATCGACGTGGTACCCGATGAGTCTGAGCGGTACACAACGGTGATTTCGGTCTTGGGGAAGCTCACACCGGGGTTTGCAGCGGCGATACGTGGGTCGTTCCATTTTTTGATGGCGCCCTTGTAAATGCCAACCAACATTTCTGGGGTGAAGCGCAATGGGGTTTTGACTGAGGGCAAGTTGACGATCGGCAACACGCCACCCATGACCATTGGCAAGTGGATTGCGTCAGGAGCTTGGGATTTGACATCACCAGCCGAAATGGCGGAATCGGTACCACCGAAGTCGGTCAAGTAGGCAATGAAATCTTTTTTACCTTGGCCCGAACCAACGCTCTGATAGCTCATTTGTACGTTAGGAACGATGTTTTTGGTGTAAACCGAAATCCACACTTGGTACAATGGGTTGGGGAAGCTGGCACCTGAACCACTCAAAGTGGCGGTCAATTGACGAGGAGCCCAAGTGGTGCTGCTGGCGGCAGCAACAGTAGCAACAGCGGTGGCCGTTGGCTTCTTCTTTGGCTTGGCCGAAACAGTCTTGGTGAACACCAATACTGATCCAACGAGGACCAATGCCATGACAGCCAACATAATTCGTGACAATGAAGCGCGCATTACTGAGACCTTTCATTAATTCGCCAATTCAACATTACATTGCTGTAAGGTTGTATATAAAGATACAAGCCTATTGTTATGAATTGCATCAATAAATATGAACTTAATATTAAGAAAATAACAAATATAAATTCAATATTTAATTTGTGCATTAACATCGGGTTAGGTATACTAGCGTCAATGTTTTCATACCAGATTGGTCACACGCCCCAATGATTGACAGCACCACGCATAATCAGATTGTTGCGATCCACCTCGCTGCCCGCCCCACTGTCATCGAATACGCCGGCGCTGGCAGTCAAGCATTGTGGTGGTTACATAGTGTGGCTGGCTCATCACGCACCATTCTCGAAGCCACTGATCGCTATTCACGTGCATCAATGGAAAGTCTACTCGGGCAACCACCCGCCCAATTCGTCAGCCAAGCCACCGCCGTCGCAATGGCGCATGCCGGCTACCGTCGCGCGATGGATTTGAGCAATAATGCGGCAGTCATCGCCCTAGCATGTACCGCCACCATCGCCACCGACCGGGTCAAATTGGGCGACCACGGCTGCTGGGTAACTACCCGCGACCAACACCAAATCATCAGCTACGGCTTGACGCTCAGCAAAGGCTCCCGCGATCGCAGTGGCGAAGAAGCCGTAATTAGCACGCTTGTCATCCAAGCACTAGCCTATGCCGTCGGGGTTATCCCGACAGTCTCGCTTGATCTACTGCCCAACGAACGATTCGACATCATCACTACTCCGTGCCCCGATGTACTCGGCGATTTGTTACACGGCGATACCCCGATTGTCGAATACCAATCTACGAGCAATGATTTTCGCCCTACCACCATCAACAACGCCACGATTTTGTCGGGCTCGTTTAACCCCATCCACACCGGTCACCGTGAATTATTGGCGACGGCTATGCGCATGAGTGGGCAAATCGGCTATTGCGAGTTAAGTGTCATCAATGCCGACAAACCACCACTGAAGTATAGTGTCATCACCCAACGCGCCAGCCTGTTTACCAGCGCACCATCACTTATTTTGACGCGGGCGCCACGATTCATCGACAAAGCAGCCTTGATGCCTGGCTCAACATTTGTGTTGGGGTACGATACCGTCGTCCGCCTACTCAACCCCAAATACTACCCCGATGGTGATGTGGGTGAGAGTTTGGCCCAAATCGCCCAACATGACTGTCACTTTATCGTGGCTGGACGGATTACCGATGACGGCATATTTCATTCGTTTGATGCACAGATTGTCCCGAGTGCCTGGCGCCACTTGTTTACAGCGATAGACGAACAAATCTTTCGCAACGACGTGTCGTCAACAGCGATTCGGAACATGTAAACGTTTATTGTTTGGTTCGCGGGGATACGGTACGAAATACCAGTGTTTACCCTATATTGCAAAGTATCCTGTGCAATATTGCACATTCTTTGTCAGCACAAAAAACAAAATTTCGGTATACTTCAGTATATTACGATGAATATTGAAGATTGCACATCACAATGGAAGAACCGTTTTCAATTGAATTAGAGCGCCTCGCTGATGAGCAACTTCAAGATGATGACCATGCTGCCCGCCGGATTCGTTGTGAACGAGTCTGTGACATTGCTGTCGCAGGGGGGATAAGTAGTGGTGCTGATTATTACTACGCCGCCGTCGTATTATTGCATGGTGAAACGCCAGAAGAATTCGCCACCGCACTCCATTTTGCCCGTACGGCAACCCAGCATCACGACCCCCGGGCATGGTCGGTAGTAGCAGCCACTTGGGATCGTCTATTGATCTCCAAGCGCAAACCACAACGCTTCGGCACGCAGTTTATCCGCGTGGACGGGCAATGGGGGCTAGGTCCCGTCGATGAACAAATTAGTGACGCCGAGCGAGCGTTTTATGGCGTGCCCCCACTCTGGGTACAGCGCAAAAGCGCTGCCACACTGCAACGCTATGATGAACGTTAATCGCCACCAACGCAAGTGCATTGGTGGCGATTGTGGTGTTTACCCCATTGCTCTATTGGGGCGATGGTTCTTCGTCTTCACGCAAAATATAGCCCACCCCGCGCACCGTATGGATGACGCGTGTTTCACCATGCGCCTCGAGTTTTTGGCGTAAATAACGGACATAGACTTCGATAATATTGCTTTCACCACCGAAATCATAGCCCCATACCCGGTCATAAATAATGTCACGGGTCATTACTTGTTGCGGATGGCGCATAAATAATTCGAGGAGTTCATATTCCTTGGCGGTGAGTTCGATACGCCGACCGTGGATCATCGCTTCGTGGGCGGCTACATCCATTTGGATGGGTCCATAGCGCAGGGTCGAGCCGGCATTGCGCCCTTGGACGCGGCGGAGCTGGGCCTTGATGCGTGCCAATAACTCCTCGAAGGCAAACGGCTTGACGAGATAATCGTCGGCACCTACTTCAAGGCCTTGGACGCGGTCAGGTACGGCATCGCGGGCAGTCAACATGATGATGGGTACATCGGAGGCGGTACGGATACGGCGTGCCACTTCAAATCCGTCGATTTTGGGGAGCATGACGTCGAGCACGATGACATCGGGTGGTCGTTCGCGAGCAGCAATCAAGGCCGCATGCCCATCAGCAGCAGTTTCGACCACAAACCCTTCAAAACTTAACCCACGCCGCAAATACCCGGCAATCTCGGGTTCGTCTTCAACAACTAATATCCGTTGTGACATTGATATTCCTTTCATCACCGGGCATTTACTCTGCCCAAATAGCAAATTCCCCCGGGCCAAGTGGCACCATCGTACCACCATCTAATGCTTGCGCTTGGATAATGGTGGTAGTGGTCGTAATTAGCCATTGCCCATCTTTGCTCCACGGCGAGATGCGATAGGCGTCAAAATAACGCATATAGCCGATACTCATATCACTCGGCGTAAATGCGTGCAAGGGATGTTGTTGCTTATTGGCAATTGTGACGATATTCCAACGTACTTGTTGGTCATCGACTGCCGTAATCATGGCGATTTGGCGGGCATCTGGTGACCACCACGCCGCCAACGGCGCATCACTACTCAGCGTGGTCACCGTGCCCTTGTCCCAGACGCGCAACACACGATCATCACTCCGTGAGGCAATAAACGCCAATGCATTACCCTTTGGAGCACGCAACAAGCGCACCGTGGCTAAGCCTTCTTGGGCAATTACCGTACGTGTGCCATCACGCATCTGATGGACAATCTGGGCTTCTGGTTGGAGCGTTGCATCGGCTTGTGGGGTGGGATCAGCCACATAATAGAACCCCATCCCTTCCGCATCCCATTGCGGTGTCTGAAAGTCGGCCGGATCGTTGTAGGTTTGGACGACGGTCTGCGTGGTGACATCATAAATCCCTACCACACCACCATCACGACCAATCCCGCCAATATGCAACAACAAAGCCGTGCTATCAGGGCTCCAATCCATATACGTCGGGGTGCCATGGGCGATTGTCAACGCTGGACTCTGACCATCGCTATCCACAACCACCGTCGCCCCTGTGCCATCCAACAAAAATGCAATATGCCGGCTATCGGGCGACCATTGCAACGCAATCGGTGCTTCAGTATCAGAGGTGTATACATCACGTAACTGGCCATCAACCAACGAAATCACCGATACTGCGATGAATTCATTCGTCTGACGGGCAAATACCACTTGCTGGCCATTGGAGGCAATGCTTGGAAGTGCATAGCCTTGGGCTACCGCATCGCTCCGCAACAACGTCGTCTGCCCGTCATGGTGATACTGTAGCTCACCCGCTGCCGTCACCGCTACCCACGCTGGTGGGGTATGAGGTGAGTGTATCCGTGCGGGCAACGAAAAACCATAGGTGCGTAACGACCATACGAGTGCACCTGTCGCCGCAATCACGACGCAGCTCATAATAATGATGAAAAATAGCAGGAACCGTTGGAGCATTTTTTCTCCTAGGCAAATTTTGTTTTTTTGAGTATACACCGCTACCATGGGAATCAGATGAGAATAAAAAATCGTACCTGCGCCATGCGCTTTTTGCAGATATCTGACGAATTTATAGTAAGATGACGCATAAATACCGCAATTAAGTTACTGAGGGAGCACTGATGTTACTCCTCCTCCACGCCTTCCCCCTCAATCACACAATGTGGCAACCCCAAATCGACGCCCTTGCCCCCACCACCTCACTCATCGCCCTCGATTATGCCGGCTTTGGCAGCTCGCAGTGGCACCCCTCCACCCCACCCGATGCCAGTCACATCGACGAGGTCGCCGCTACTATTGTGGCGGAGCTTGACCGCCGTGGCATCGCTCAAGTCGCCGTGGCGGGGTTATCGATGGGTGGGTACGTGGCGTTAGCGCTCTGGCGCATCGCCCCCCAGCGCATCAACGGGCTCGCCATCTGCAATAGTCGTGCCAGTGGCGATGATGCCGCCACCAAAGCGGCTCGGGTGCGTAATGCCCACATCGCCCGTACCCAAGGAGCAGCGGCGTTGACCGACGTCATGATGCCCCGTCTGCTGTCACAATACGCCAGCCCTACGCTCTATCAACAAGTACGCGACTTGGGGAGCCACGCCGATCCCGAGGCCATGGCAAATGCCATGCTAATGATTGGTGAACGCCCCGACGCCACGACGCTCCTGCCGACCATCACCGTCCCCAGTCTGGTGATTGGTGCCACCGACGACCCCATCATCACCGTCAGCGATAGCGAGGCCGTCGCCGCAGCACTGCCTGATGCACAGTGCGTGATCTTGCCGCAATGCGGCCATTTGAGCAACCTCGAATACCCCGCGCAATTTACGGCGGCGCTGCAATCGTGGCTTCAGCGCATTCATTGATTGGCTGTCGCTTTTCGTTTGCGCGCACAGGGCACGTAGAGGGCGTTTTTTGATTGCCGCTCACCGATGCATGTCAGTATGCGCTATACCTTTTATCTCGCACAGAGGACACAGGGAGCGTTTTTTGATTACCGCTCGCCGATGAATGTCAGTAGTGGGTGGGATTTGGATATTTGCGTAGCGCCGATTCCACCAATCTATTCGACGTCCTCAATAATCGTCGCCAGATAATCATCGAGCGTTTCGGCGCGGCGAATGAGCTTGAGGTCACCTGCCTGGGTATAGAGCACTTCGGCGCAACGTAATTTGCCGTTGTAATTAAATCCCATGGCGCGCCCATGGGCGCCGGTATCGTGAATGATCAGCACATCGCCGGCATCAATCGGCGGGAGCGAACGATTAATCGCGAATTTGTCATTGTTTTCACATAACGAACCCACCACATCATAGGTCTCGCTAGCAGGCACGTCGGCTTTACCCAGCACACTGATATGGTGGTAGGCACCATACATGCCCGGACGCATCAAATCGGCCATCGAGGCATCGACGCCGATGTAGTTACGGTAGGTGGTTTTGGCGTGGCGCACGCGGGTCACCAGCATGCCGTAAGGCCCCGTAATCACTCGCCCACATTCCAACATCACCCGCGGTGGGCGCATGCCGTTGGCTACGATATGACGCTGATAGGCGGCTTCGACGCCAGCGGATACGCGCTCGAGGTCGACCACTTGGTCATCGGGATGGTAGGGGATGCCAATGCCGCCACCGAGGTTGATATATTCAAACTCGATCCCCAATTGCTGATGCATCTCGGCAGCCACCCCAAACAACATATCGGCGGTAGTGACAAAATAATCAGCATTGCGTTCGTTTGAGGCAATCATGGTGTGCAAGCCAAAGCGGGTCACGCCCCGTGCCTTGGCCATGGCATAGCCCTGCAATAATTGGGCACGCGTGGCGCCAAATTTGGCTTCGGCCGGACGACCGATGATGGTGTTGCCTTCGCGCTCGGCGCCAGGATTGTAGCGGAACGAAATCACCGCCGGCCAGCGGACCTGTTGGGCATCGAGCCAACCCAGATGATCGACGTCATCAAAGTTGATGAAGGCTCCCTGCTTGAGCGCCATGCGGTATTCGTCGATAGGCGTGTTGTTGGATGTAAACATGATGGCGTCGTCACGCACCCCCATGCGGGCCGCCATAAATAATTCGGTGAACGAACTACAGTCGAGGCCACACCCTTCGGCCACCACCATTTTCAAAATAGCAGGGTTAGGCAGCGCCTTGACGGCGAAATAATTGCGGAATTGGGGTGCCCAGGCAAACGCCGCATTGAGGCGTTGCACGGCATGGCGGATGCCCGCTTCGTCATAGAGATGGAAGGGGGTGGCGTACTGGGCGGCGGCGGCAGCAATCACCGCGGCATCGATAGGAAGTGGTTTTGTGTTCATGCCCAAATGCTAGCACGACTGCGCTTTTTCATCAAATACGAATTGTAAAGTAGCAGCCTGCTGCGGCGATTCAATCCCTCGTACGTACAGCCGCAGCATGATGCGGCTCTCCTGTATAATCAAGGCATCCACTCTACACGAGGATGACCATGCACATCGATATACTTGCCCAAGCCCATGCCAGCCGCCAGGCGGCCCAGCGCATCGCCCCCTATATCAATCCCACCCCCGTCGCCCGCCACCGCGAGCTCAGTCAGCACTGCCACGCCGACGTCTGGATCAAACAAGAATACCTGCAACACACCGGCTCATTCAAGCTCCGGGGTGCCCTCAACGCCGTCCTCTCGCTCACCCCCGCCCAACGCCGCAACGGCGTGGTGGCGGCCTCGTCTGGCAATCATGGCGCCGCCGTGGCCTATAGCGCCCAAATCGCCGGTTGCCGAGCGACGATTTTTGTGCCCGAACAGGCTGCACCGGTCAAAGTAGCCGCCATGAAGTCTCTGGGCGCCACCGTCATCCAAATCGGCCACGATAGCGTGATTAGCGAAGGCGCCGCCCGTGCTTTTGCGACCGAACACCAGCTCCCCTACCTGTCGCCCTACAACGACCCCGTCATCATGGCGGGTCAAGGCACTCTCGGGCTCGAAATGGTCCAGCAAATCCCGCGACTCGACACCCTCATCATCGCCGTCGGTGGCGGTGGCTTGATTGGGGGCGTGGCCGCTGCCCTCAAAGCCCAACACCCTACCATGCAGATCATCGGAGCATTCCCCAGTAATTCGGCCGTGATGGTCGAATCGGTGCGGGCCGGCCAGATTGTCGACATCCCCAGCGACGATACCTTGTCCGACGGCACTGCCGGCGGTATCGAATCCGACACCGTCACCTTTGATTACTATCGCAATCTCGTCGATTTGAGCATCCTAGTCAGCGAAGCCCATATCGCCACCGCCATGCGTGACTACATCGACAGCCGCCACCACCTCATCGAAGGGGCCGCCGGCGTGGCCTTGGCCGCCACTCAAACCCTCGGTACGTATCTCCAAGGGCGCGTGGTGGGCGTGGTGGCGTGTGGCGCCGGCATCGGCGTGAAGCGGTTACAGGCGATT
>CALFIC010000091.1 GCA_937876225.1 uncultured Chloroflexota bacterium
ATGACGGCCATGAACGACCAGCAATCGGGGTTATTTGGCGCTATTGCGCTCTTGACTGGTGCCAAAAACACGCTCAAGGGGATAGGTTTTTTCGTAGGAGGGCTGTTGTTTGTGGTCTTTGGGATGCGCATTGCCCTGGGTGGGCTGGCAGGAATTGTTGCTATCGGGCTGGGACTCACCCTCACCCTCACATCCACCAGTGGCAGCGCCAAAGCCAAACAATTTGCCGGAATATTTGCGCATAGTGCCGCCGTCAATCGTTTGTCGGTGGCGCGCTTCTTTTTGTTTGGCGCCCGCGACATCTGGCTAGCTATCGCCTTACCGTTGTTTATGGCCAGCGCACCTGGCTGGGGGTTTTGGCAATCAGGGGCCGTCATGGCGCTCTATACCATCGGTTACGGCGTCGTGCAAGCCAGCACGCCACGCATCTTGGCTGGCCAACGCGCACCCGACGGGCGCCTCACCGCATTACTGGCGGGCGCACCACTGGCCGTGTGTCTCGGTAGCGCCGGGTTGGCGCAGCAATTTGGCGCCAACGTGTGGGGAATTTTGGTGGCAGTGTGTCTGTTTAGCCTGTTGTTTGCGCTCAATTCAGCCGTGCATTCTTACCTCATCGCCGCCTATGCTGCTCGTGATGCTATTAGTCTCAATATTGGCTTCTATTACAGTGCCAACTCACTAGGGCGCTTGGTGGGGACATTGTTGTCGGGGTGGTGCTATCTCCAATGGGGGATTGTCGGCAGTATGGCCGTGGCAGGACTGATGTTTATCCCCGCCGCCATCTGTGCCTGGCCATTACCGGCACCCAGTGGACAAATAGCCGTCAGTGGCGGTGATGAATAAATCCCCGTTTGGCATTGACCAAACGGGGAGGTGTCACCGATATCAATTAATCTAATTGATCCGTATATGGCAAGTAGTAAATTAATAACCCCGACACGACATAGGACAGACTCGATACAATCAATACCAGATTAAACGATCCTTCGCCTTGCATATAGCCACTCAAAATAGACGCCCCCGCCCAACCGAGCGACCACGTCATGCTACTCATGCTGGTAGCAGTACCCCGTTGCCGGAGTGGAACCGTTTGCATCATCAACGCCGAAAAAAGCGGAAACGTCAACCCTACCAACATACGATTGATGTCGTATGCCACCGATACCACATAAAAATTCGTAATCAGCATGACAACCATCAACGGCGCAGCCAATATCCGCGAAAACGCCGCTCCCCTGCGGACGCCCAAGCGTTGCGCCAATGGTCCGCCAATGATACTCCCCACCCCCATCGCAAACGATCCTAGTGCAATACAAATCCCAACCACATTATCAGGTTCATTAAATTGCTGGCGAAAGTATAAATTTTGGAACGGTACAAACATCCCACCAGCAATTCCAAAAAACACTGACGGTGAGGCAAACAACAACAATCGCCCAAACGATACATTAGGCTTTTCTTGGATTTCCGTATTAGGATTTATTCCCTGATGTGACATGCCGTGTGCTGCACGTTTAATCCCAATCAACGGCAATACCGCCAATAATCCAAATATCACCGCCGCAAACAATGCGCTCCGATAAGCCCGTTCATCAGTGGCCGATACCCCCAACCACGGCGCCAACCACCCTGGCAGGCTTCCCCCCAACAAACTGCCAAAAAACCCTATCGCCGTCGATGCAGCAGCACTCACTCCAAACATCGACGCACGCTGATGCGGTTCAATAACCGTACTCAACAATGGCACTACCGCCGAATTAATCGTTAAATTTGCCGCTCCAATGAAAAAATAAATGATGCTCATCAATTGCAAGACAGTCAATGAGCCGATGGTCATCCCATGCGACAACAACAACGCGGCCCACCCCAACCCATATGACAAAATACCTATATACAGCATACGTTGTGCACTCACACGGTCAATTGACATGCCCACAGGGATGCCCAACAGCACCCCCGCAACTCTAAATATCGATTGGAATTCTCCCGCAATGGCGTTGTTATAACCTAAACTGTGTAAATAAAAATTAAACAGCATGTCCGAAATACTAAACGACAAGCCATACAACATCCCGTGTAACAAAATCCGATAGACTGCGGGGGAAGCTCCCGCAGTAAATGCCCGCCATTGGGAACGAATTGCAATCACAAAGCCACCTCTTTGTTGCTAAATCTCCACACCGATGTGTAGCGCTATTGTACGCTCATTTATCCCACCCGTAGCCACAGTCTTCCCTTATTGCCCGTGCTCGTATCACACATGCACATCAGCCCGCCAAACGCCAAATCCCCCCTTTTGGCAAATGCCAAAAAGGGGGAGCAACCTCAACCAATACGTTAGTCTGGTAATTTATCGGTATACGGCATAAATTGCACCAAGACCGCCGATATCACATAGCTCAACCCAGACACAATAATCACCGTATTGAACGAGCCACTTGCTTGGATATATCCACTCAAAATAGATGCCCCCGCCCAACCCAGTGACCACGTCATACTACTCATGCTGGTCGCCGTCCCACGTTGTTTGAGTGGCACCGATTGCATCATCAAGGCCGAAAAAAGTGGAAACGTCAAGCCGACCAACATCCGATTCAGGTCATATGCCACCGACACCACATAAAAACTAGGAATCAACATCATAAACATCAGTGGGGCAGCCATAAAGCGCGACAACGAAGTCGCCCGCCGAATCCCCAACCGTTTGGCCAACGACCCACCCAAAATACTGCCAATCCCCATTGCCAACGACCCAAACGCAATACTCAAGCCCACAATGCTATCACTTGCGCCAAACTGTTGCCGAAAGTATAGATTTTGAAATGGCACAAACATCCCGCCTGCAATCCCAAAAAAGATCGATGGCGTAGCAAACAGCAATAATTTATACAGCGGCACCCGTGCGCCATCAGGCACCACGACACTCGTAGCCGCCGCATCTTTCGACATACGGTGCTTGGCTTTTTGGATGCCAATCAATGGCACTACTGCCAGCAAACCAAAGCCACACACGCCAAACAGCGCCGTACGGTAGGCAGTTTCGGATGTGGCCGACACCCCCAACAACGAGGCAATAAACCCCGGCAACATCCCTGCCACGATACTCCCCACAAAGCCCACCATTGTCGAGGCTGCCGCATTGACCCCAAACATCGAGGCTCGTTGCTGTGGCTCAATCACCGTACTCAACAACGGCACCACTGCCGTATAGGTCGCCATATTGGCGGCGCCGATGACAAAGTACAGCACATTCATGAGTTGTAACGGCGAAACCACCCCCACTGGCGTCGTGATACTCACCCCGTGCACCATCAACAACACACCCCAGCCAATGGCATAGGTCAGAATGCCAATGTAGAGCATGCGTTGGGCACTAATCCGATCAATAATCATCCCAATGGGGATACCCAACACCACTCCGGCCATCCGGAACGACGACTGTAATTGCCCCGAAACTAAATTATCATAGCCGAGGCTTTGTAAATAAAAATTAAACAACATGTCGGCAATGCTAAATGACAATCCAAATAACATCCCGTGCAACAAAATCCGATAGACTGCCGGCGATGCCTCCGCAGTAAAAGTCCGCCATTGATTACGTATTGCAATCACGAAAATCACCTCTTTGTTCTTAATTCTGCACACCATTGTGTAGCACTATTGTACCCGCATTCATCACACCGCAGGCGTCATCACGCCATACCGTGGGAAGCGAATCACCCAATACAACACCCCTGTCACCACAAATCCCACTGCATACAGCAAAATCGGCCCTATAAATCCGCTCGCGACCTGCAACCGGCCACTCAGCATGGCCGCCAAGGCAAACCCGAGTGACCACATCATCATAGCCATGCTACTTGCAAATCCTCGTTGCACCGGCGCCACCGAGTCCATCAGCAAGACATCACCGAGTGGATAAACCATACTAATCACAAATGTCAACATCGCATACACAACCACAAACCAAAGTGCACTCGGCAACAAAATCCCCGTTACCAACGATGCACACACCAACGTCGTCGCCAAAATAGCCCGCCGCGTGCCCAAGCGAGCGATGATTACGCCACAAAACATGCCACCGAGCGCCGATGTCAAACTAAACACCGCAATGGTTGCGCCAATTTGACTATCGGGTATGGCATATGTTTGGCGCAAAAATATATTAATAAACGGATGAAACATCCCCGCCGCAAACCCTAAGCTCAACCGCCCCATAACCCGCCAAATCATGGTGGCAAGCGGGACAGGCACCCCTTCACTATGCGTCGTGACTTCGGCATGGTTAGTGGTGGAACTCATAATCCGGCGGTGCATTCCTAGCAACGACACCAACCCAATCCCCGTCAAGATAATTACCCCGTGTAACGCTACCCGATACGCTTCGGTGGACATCGCATCAATACCCTTAAATTGGGCAATCATACCCGGTAGCATACCACCAATTAATGCCGTAAAGACGCCCGTGCCCATAAAAATCGAAAAATTTAATCCGAACAAAAATGGTCGTTGCTCGGGTGTGGTCACCCGAATTATCGACGGCAACACAGCGACACTTTGGGCCGTAAAAAAGACTCCCGAAAAAAAATAAATCCCGCGTAACAACGCGAGATCGGTCACATTCAATATCGCAAACCACACCGCAATGTTGATTACCGCAGCTACTTGCACCGTACGAATACCGCCAAAGCGATCCACCGCAATCCCCAAGGGAATCGCCAAGGCAAACCCCGCCAATCGCACAATACTCGCTAATTCTCCCGCAACACTATTGTCAAACCCTAAGCTTAACAGATAAAAATTAAACAAAATATCTGGCAAACTCGACGCTAAACCAATGATAAAGGCAAATACCATCAACCGCCATACCAACGGGGAATACTGTGAAAATCGCGACATGCGTATGCCTAGTTCTTTCGGTTCAGCAAATAATCCTCATCTATCATAGCCGATTTTGCAGTGTATGGCAGGGTAACCATAGTGGTTACCACTACCACACACCGATCCACAATCACTAGTAAGCCTTGGATTATCGCCTCGATTAGTGGCCTTCATCCTTGAATGGAATCAAATAAAACATCCCGGCGTTCACCGCATAGGCCACCGCCGATGCAATAAATACCCAGTAAAAGCCATAATCACGTTGGATATACCCACTCAAATAAGCCGTTCCCGCCCAGCCTAACGACCACAGCATGCTACTCAGACTCGTACTCGTGCCACGTTGCTTCACCGGTACCGATTGCATCACCAACGCGTCTGCCAGGGGGAACGTAATCCCCACCATGATGCGACTCAAAAAATAGGCCAAACAGGATACCCACAATGACGGGACCAACATCAACAAGAGTGTCGGTGCCGACAACAATCGCGACAATGCCGTGGCTCGTCGCAACCCAAAGCGTTTAGCCATAGCACCGCCAATGGTGCTCCCAAAGCCCATGGCAAACGCCGACAATGCCAAAATCATCCCCACAGTAGCATCATTCAGGTGGAATTGTTGGCGATAAAACAAGTTTTGGAAGGGCACGACTAACCCACCAGCCACCCCCAACAACAACGATTGCGAGGCAAATCCCATAATCCGCAAAAACGGAAGCGGGGTCTGATCCATCGTCGACACCGGCATGCGCCCATCGCTCTGTTGTTTGGCCACCGCTGCATGTACGCCCAGTAATGGCACAATCGCAATCAACCCAATAATCGTCACACTAAACAACGCCACTCGGTACGCTAAGGAGTCAGTAGCACCGACACCGAGCAACGGCGCAACCAACCCGGGCAATGCGCCACCAAACAACGACCCGATAAAACCAACCGCCACCGTCGCCCCTGCATTAATCCCAAACAACGTAGCCCGTTGCTTGGGTTCGATCACACTACTAAGCAACGGGACAATCGATGTATAGGTGGCGATATTTGCCGCTCCAATCAAAAAATAAACCGGCGCAATAATCCGAATATCAGTCCACGTCAACAATACCGCCCAGCCAATGGCATAGGTAGTAATCCCAAAATAGAGTATTCTGAGCGCACCACGCCGGTCAATCAACATCCCCAAGGGTATACCAAACACAAACCCTGCTATTCTAAAGAGTGAATTCATTTGGCCAGCAACTTCATTGCCGTAGCCAAGGCTATGTAAATAAAAATTAAACAACACATCCGACACACTCGCCGCCAAACCAAACAACAAACTATGTGCCAGAATGCGCACTACCGCCGGTGATGACTCACGAAAAAACGTCGACACTCGGTTCATTGCAATCAACATACACCCCCTATAAAAAACCATTTGCTCGCACATTGTACCATGTGGCACTTTTTTACGCCCTGTTCATCTGTTTATTACTCAACAATAGCACGCCATTGATTTCAACAAATTATGGTATCCTATTTAGCATCCGCCAATATAAACGAGTCTCCATGCGTATTGCACTATTTACCGAAACCTTTCTGCCCAAAGTCGATGGCGTTGTCACCATCACCCTCCAAATGCTCCGCCATCTCCGTGCCCATGGCCACGAAGTCATCATTTTTGCACCACCACATGCCCCCAACGAAGCGCTCGGGTATAAAGTATTCCCCTCTTGGGGACCGCGGTTTCCGTTGTATCGTGAACTCTACTGCAACCTACCAACCCCTGCGGGTATCCGCGCAATTATCGATTTTCAACCCGAAATCATCCATGTCATGAACCCGACCTTCATCGGCACCGCAGGGGTCATGATGGCCAAAATCGGCAAAGTGCCATTAATTGCCTCCGTTCACATGGATATCCCCCATTATGTCACTCAGTACGCCGGTGCCTGGGGATTACCCATCGCCTGGGCATTTTTTCGGCTATGGCACAACCGCGCCTTGCTCACCCTCGCACCTTCACGCCACGCCTTGGCCCAAATCACCGCCGGCGGCATCAAACGTGGCCAACATTGGCGCCGTGGCATCGATCTCGAGCGCTTCCGCACCAAGCCCCGCAACCACGCCATGCGCGAACGCCTCAGCAACGGTCATCCCGATGAACTCATCGCGTTGTATGTAGGACGTTTATCCCGTGAAAAAAGCATCGATACCCTCATCCCGCTCACCCAAATGCCCGGCGTACGCCTCGCATTAGTTGGCGGTGGTCCTGAATCAGCCATTGCCCATGCCCAATTTGCACACACCAACGCTCACTTTACCGGCGTCCTGCAAGGTGAAGAGTTGATAGATGCCTACAACGCCGCCGATATTTTTGTGTTCCCTTCCCAAAGCGAAACCTTCGGTCTCGCCCCTGTCGAAGCGATGGCCTGTGGATTACCCGTGGTGGCCCCTTTCGTGGGGGGGCTCCAAGAAACCCTACGCCATGGCGAAAACAGTCTCGTCTACGATCCCAACCAACCAAACGCACTCAGTGATGCCGTGACACTTCTACGAGACAATCCTGAATTGCGCCAGACCATCGCCCAGCAAGCCATTACCTATGCAGCACAACAGAGTTGGCAAGCCTCAATGGATCAACTCATTGCCATCTATGCCCAGCATGTGCGGGTATAGAATTGGTCTACAATAAAGCCAATAATTACCATTTCAGCCGAAAAGAGCCTGCGTGCAACTCACCAATGCCGTCATCATTGTCACCGGTGCGAGTGCCGGCATTGGGCAGGCCTGTGCCATCGCCCTCGCCCAGCACGGCGCCCATGTCATCTGTGTGGCGCGGCGTCATGAACGCTTGCTGGCACTACAACAAACCCTGCCCGGTCAGCACGCCATCTACGCCGGCGACATCAGCGACCCTGCCACCATGCCAGCAGTCGTGGCGCTCGCCCTCGCACAATTTGGGCGCCTCGACGCCATCATCTGCAATGCCGGCGTCGGACTGAGTATGCCGGTGGCGCAGTTGCAGTGGGATGATGTGGTACGCTGTATGAATGTCAATGTAGGTGGGGTATTAGCCGGTATTCAGGCCGTATTACCGCATTTTATGGCCAAAAAATCAGGGGCAATTGTGGTGATTTCGTCGGTGGTAGGGGTACATGCATTGCCCTACAACGGCGGCTATGCCGCCAGCAAAGGAGCGCTTGAGCGCATGTGTGAGGCCTTGCGCATCGAATTACGTGGTAGTGGAGTCAAGCTCACCGTCGTACGTCCTGGTACCGTCCAAAGCGAGTTTTTCAGCCAGCGTATGGGAGCAAACCACGAAGTACGGCGCACGCGCACCCAGGGCATCCCCGCCAGCCAAGTCGCCACACAGATTGTTAGCGCGCTCAGGCACCATCCTCGAGTTGTATATACGCGCTGGCAAGACCGCATGTTGTTATGGGGCAGTGCACTTTTCCCCAATCTGGCAGATGGCGTGTTGGCCCGCATGATTGGTTGGCAGGACGATGATTCTGCCCGTTCCCACTAATTATTTTACAAAAAAACTCCAGCGCCGCGTGAATAGCACTGCACAACCACACAATCACGCCCCGTAACGCTGTATGCGTTACGGGGCGTAATCGACCAACACTAGCGCGACGCGCGCAACAACGCCAACAACCGCGCAACCTCATCGGCGGCAATACTACCATCGCCACACAACGATTCTTGGGCGCAACGCTCGGCCAAAGCAGTACTCACACTCGTCACCGCAGCACGTACTGCAGCCAGTTGCGTAATCACATCGTGACAATCACGCCCATCACTGAGCATACGTTGCACACCGCGAATTTGGCCTTCGATGCGATTGAGACGCATTACTACGTCGGCACGGGCATCATCGCTCAGCTGAAAAGAAGTGTCAGCCACGATTCCACCTCGATTAGGAATTGGCAACGGTTTCAAAATCGCGCTTGAGCTCTGATTTGGGTTTGACGCCAATCACCCGTTGCACTTCTTTGCCACCCTTAAAGAAAATCATCGTTGGAATGGCTTGCACACCCAATTGAGCGGCATACTTTGATGATTCATCAGTGTTGACCTTGATGACTTGGACTTTGCCCGTGTATTCGCCGGCCAATTCTTCGAGAATAGGGGCGACGGCACGACATGGGCCACACCATGGTGCCCAAAAATCTACCAATACTGGTGTATCTGATTGCAATACTTTCGCTTCGAACTCGGCATCACTAATGTTGACGACGTTACCCATGTTGCATTACTCCATTTCATTTATTCAATATACCCCCCGGGGGTAGGTATATTGTAGTATAATAGGCCATCGGTTGTCAAGACATGTGGGGAATGCGGTACACATGCACATTGCGGATTTTGCAATTGCGTTTGACATCAGCCACGACAATCGGTATACTAAACGTTGGTAATTTAATCCACTATTTTGAGTGGATTTAGTCATTTGAAGTTGCGGCGCCAACGGTTTTGCCGTTGGGAAATGCAGCGGCAAGGGAGAAGACGTTGTACGCCATCATACGAGATCGCGGTATGCAATACCGCGTACAAGAGGGGCAAGTGCTCGACATTGCCCTGCAGAGTGAAGCCGCAGCCGGCAGTGAAATTGTATTGAACGAAGTATTGTTAGTCGGTGGTGAGCAGACAGTCGTCGGTGCACCATTAGTGGCAGGCGCACAGGTAACCGTCAAGGTTGTCGGACTTGTCCAAGACGACAAAATCGTCGTATTTCGTTACAAGAGCAAGAAGCGCTATCGCCGACGCACAGGACATCGCCAAGATTTGACTCGGGTGCAAGTCACCAAGATCGAAGTAGGCGTGACTGTTGCTGAAGTAGTCGAAGAAGCCAAACCAGCCAAGAAGAGCCGCGCCAAGGCAGCCGCCAGCGCGTAAGTAGTGCGCATTTAAAGGAGTATGTCGTCATGGCACATAAGAAGGGTGTTGGTAGTTCACGCAACGGTCGTGACAGCAATCCAAAGATGTTGGGCGTGAAGCGTTTCGGCGGCGAAACCGTCGGTGCTGGTGAAGTCTTGATTCGCCAAAACGGCACCAAATTCAAGCCAGGCGAAAACGTCGGTTTGGGTCGCGATTACACCATCTACGCAATGATCCCAGGCAAAGTGGTGTTTGAGCAATACAGCCGCACCCAGAAACAAATCAGCGTGTACGCCATCGAGGCCGCACAGTAAGGAGCATACGGTGAAGCAGGGAATTCATCCAAAAACCCATAAAACAGTATATACGTGTGCTGGTTGTGGGAGCACTTGGCCAACCGTATCGACCAAAGAATCGTTGCGCCTTGATGTTTGTTCGAAGTGCCACCCGTTTTATACGGGCGAGCAACGTTTGCTCGACACTGCTGGTCAAGTAGATCGCTTCATGAAGCGGTTGAAGAATAGCCAAGACCAACAAGCCGAAGCAGCCAAACGGACCGAAAAGAAAAATTAATCCCCCACGGGGTTGACGTTGACACGGTGGCGCATATGCGCCACCGTGTTTCGTTTTGTACGCTTCACATACCCTACAACAAAAACCCCCACGGTGTATGTATTCCATACACCGTGGGGGTTATACGAATACCTACACCAGACCCGAGAAATGTACTGCCAACATCACAACCACGAGCAACGACCCCCAGATAGCAATCCGGCGTAAATCGTGCGCAATTACATGATATTCAGCAGTATAATCAATAGAATCAGCGATGTTGCGTGCCAACACCCGCCGCGTCGTGCGGACGGTACGGGGGGCTTCAACAACATCCGCCACTACAACATTGCGCTCGGGAGCGTCATTAATGGGCGCTTCGGCGCGGCCTGTTACTGGCACGTTACGTGCATTCAGACGGCGGCGATCAGCGCGTGAAGGTCGTGCCATGATGGACTCCGTCACTCACAGTATGCAAATTCTGCACTCTTGACGTATTATAGCATACAGAATCAGAATGCACATAGACTTTTTTGACCACCTAAAGGATTATCGATGCCAAACCGGAATACGTTCACCGCATACGTGATTGCGGTTGTAGCAAGCATCATACTGTTTGGTGGTATAACACTAATCCCTACCCATCATCATATTGACGTAGGGGGTTACGATAGTGCCTATGTGCAAGGTTTTTTTGATCAACAAGCCATCCCACCAGAATTTGCCCAACCTGGCACGGCCCGCTGGAGCGGCAGCGCTGCCGCCGTCATCATCCCCCAACTAGGCATACCAACCCAATTTCGCATCACCCTCATTGCCCCTACGCCCAAACAATTGACTCTGCGCGCCAACAATGATATCACCATCAGTAGCACAGCAGTCACCACACAATGGCAAACAATTTCGGGGACGATCAACGGCGGACAAACCAAACCATTCTCTGTATTTATTACATTCGATGCGCCAACAGCCCCTTGGCAAAAAGGTGACCTCCGTCAAGTAGGGGTTTTGGTTGACAGCATTGATGTCTGGACACCGTGGTTTGCCACGCCCTACCCCGCGCAGATAATATGGGTCGGCTTATTTAGTCTACTCCTCGGCATCTGGACAAAACCACTTTTAACCCGCAAATATTGGTATATCACCACGATAATTTCACCCGCAGTACTCGCAGCAATTACCTGGCGTTGGCAATTACCCTACCCCTACCCCCTCCCGAGTAGTTTAGCCTATGCCAGTGGTATCGTTGCCGGACTCATCGTGGTACGCAGCTGGCCAGTCATCGCCCAACGCTGGCCATGGTGGAGTGACGTTGTGGTAGGGGTTAGCGTGAGTTGGTGGTGGGGCACGTTAATCTGGGCACAACGTACGCACGTGACGTTAGCAGTGCCTGGTGTCGAAAAAGACTTCCGCTCGTTTGTCACCCGCAGCGACACCCTCGCCCATGTCTTGCAAGCCGATCCTTTTTACAATCTTGGCTACCCATTGATTTTGTGGGCGATCCAACAGCTGAGTCACACCAGCGCATTTGATGCCGCACGGTGGTGGGCTGTTGCGGTCGCAGGACTCGCACTCCTCAGTAGTTGGTGGCTAGCGCGCACACTGGTTGGACGGGGCTGGGATGCACTGATGGTGCTCTGTGTGGCAGGGAGTGGGTTATTTGTCCAATACAGCCTGCTCATCGGCAGCGACATGACCTTCACCTGGTTATGCACATTGACCATTGCCTTCATCATCTATGCACCACAGCGGTCGCAATGGTGGTGGCTCGGGGCTGGTCTGAGCGCCGGTGCCGCCTACCTCGTCCGTCACACAGGTCTGGTACTTTGCCTGACCTGCCTCGGCTGGATGATATACCAACAACGCTACGCTACACTCACATGGCGTCAGATTGGGCTTTTTTGTGGCGGAATGGTGCTGATTGCGTTACCGCAATTATGGGTGAATTTCCGCGATACGGGCATGTTGCTATTTAATTATCAAGCCAAAAATAGTTGGTTGGCCGTCTACGGCAATTTGGATTGGGGCAGGTGGGGTGACGTCCCTGATTCGATTGCACTGACCACCGTCATCCTCAATAATCCGAGTCAATTTATTACCTCTTGGTGGCAAAACGTCAGTCAGGTCATTGGTAGCGGCTCTACCAATACTGAATTCGAACGCGCCATCTGGCAACGCCTGCTCAGTGTGCCAGCAAACTGGGCCAGTGTGGCCGGAATCGTGGCAATGATTCCCGTGGTATGGCAACGACGGTTGGGCCGCAACGGCGAATTGCTCCTACTCTGGGCAGGATTATTTGTGGCAATCTCAGCAATTGCCTTTATTTTGCCGCGCTTCTTGTTGCCATTGGTAATCGTGGCTGCGTATACCGCCACATGGGTAGTACAACGTTACCATACGGCATTTCGGATTGGCTGGCGGGCATTCATTCTCGCTACTATTTGTCTATGGCAATTCAGTAGTATCACTACCACTACGCAAACCACCCTTAGCCAACAACCAGCCGATGAACAAGCCGTATTGCAATACCTTGTAGAGCACCATCCCTCCGCCCGCCTGGCGTTTGCCGCCCCTAGTGAAAGTCCAATTGGCAAATATTCGGCCTTGTCGCAACAACGGGTCCACCGCACCACTATTGCATTGGTTGATATGCCTGCATTATGCCAGAGCAAGCCAGATTTGGTAGTATGGTCGACAGAACTCCAAGACCCACCCCGCTACCCGATTGAATGGCAGAGCGGACGATATATTGTGTTTGCTGGCGCATTGTGTGATTCCATCAACTGAAATCATTGCTGACAATAGCGCTAAGAATGAATTTGGTATAATGCAATCAGTAATGCGTTCGCGCAGTTTTTGTGATGGTAGAAACCGCAAGGGGGTTGCATGTCAGAGCCACAACGTTGGCCGTTTACGATTAGTGTGGTTATCCCAGCCCACAACGAAACCCACACTATTGCCGAAGTAGTCCGCGGTGTGACCCAAGTCGTACCCGATGCCGAAATCATCGTGGTCGACGATGCCTCGAGTGACGATACCGCCAACAAAGCCGAACAAGCCGGGGCTACCGTCATCCGCCGTCCACACAATGTGGGGAATGGTGCGGGCGTCAAAACTGGCGTACGAGCAGCCCATGGTGAAGTCGTCGTCATCCTTGATGCCGACGGCCAACACAACCCCGCCGATATGCCCAAATTACTCCAATATATTGGTCCATACGACATGGTAATTGGTGAGCGTAACCGTGCCGGTCAACAAAACACCACCCGTTGGTTGGGCAACACCATCCTCAATCGTCTAGGCAGTTTTTTGATCGAAATGGATATGCGTGACTTGACCTCGGGCTACCGCGCCATGCGCCGCGATGTCATGATTGAATTCCTGCACTTGCTCCCCAACAAAATGTCGTGGCCGACCACCAGTGCCTTGGCGTTTGCGAAAGCGGGCTATCATATCCGCTTTGAGCCAATTCCCGTCGCACCCCGCCGTACTGGCCACAGCGCCCAAAAGCTTCTGCGCAATGGATTCCGTTTTACGGGAATTATTTTGCGTATCACCACGTTGTTTGCGCCGATGCGGATCTTTTTCCCAGTGTCACTCACGATGAGCATCTTGAGTCTTTTGTCGTTTTTGTTGAGTTATTTTGTCACCGATATCGGGCGCTTACGCATCCCCAATTCGGCAGTCGCGTTATTTGTGGGTGGGGTGGTTGTTTTCATGTTTGGATTACTCGCCGAACAAATCGCCGGCTTGCGCTTCCAACGCCGTGACCAGTTGGAGAAACGCTAATGCAGCGCACGATTATCCGTTGGGGATTGCGCCTCATTGGTCCACTCTTGTTTGTACTGTTTTTGTGGCGTACCGATTTACACGTATTGGGTGCGGCCCTGACACACGTCAATTGGTGGCCCGTGGCAATCTCGTTGGCGTTGATGCCTATTTTTATCATCGTCAAAGCATGGCGCTGGCAAATTATAATGCGTGAATTGGGATTACAGCCACCGCCCATTTGGATACTCTGTCGCATTTATACGGTAGGGTTATTTTTGGGAGGCACGACACCCGGCCAAAGTGGTGACTTCGCCAAAGCCTTGTATGTGCGCAACGCCCAAAACCCCATGCCCAGCCTATTGTTTAGTATTTTTGTGGAACGGTTATGTGACGTCGCTGCCATGGCAGTGCTGGCGTTTATTGGATTGGCCGCCTTGGCCGATAGCCTCGATGCGAGTAGCAAAGCCAGCATCCAACGGGTAACGATTCTCGTGGCGGTCATTATTTTTGCAATGTTGCCCGCATTATTAATCCGGCGCAGTCGCAATTGGGGCTTTGGGGTGCTACGATTTATCGTGCCGACACGCTGGAAGCCGCGCTTCGACGGTATCATTAAGCAATTCGATGCCCTCGACATTAGTGGGCGGGCGGCAGTGGCACTAGTAATCACCACGTGTGGATCAGCCCTATCCACATCTATCCGGATTGCTTTGTTGTTTACCGCCATGGATTTGACCCGCATCCCACTCGCGGCGGTGCTTGGTTCTACGGGGCAGATTGCGTTATTACAGGCGTTACCCATTAGCGTATCGGGGCTGGGGATCCGCGAAGCCGTCCTAATTGGACTGCTCAACGCCCACGGCTATGCGAGCGCCTATGCAATTGCGTTGTCGGGATTGTTTTTGATTATTAATGTCGAGCATATTTTAGTGGGATTTGCGGTATCGTTGCGCTACCCCATCCCCAGCGAGGCAAGCCCCAATGTCTAGGATGTTGTTGTTGGTAATCATCATTATGGCAAGTTGCATCTTGGGAGCCTGTAGCCAAGCGGTGCAATACCAGGCCAGCCAAGCCAACATCAGTATGACCATGCAACTGGCTAACGCCCCCCAAGCCAATCAATCGCAACCAGCCACACTGACATTTCGCAAAGACAATGCACCTATTGTCGTACAAAATGTAGTTTGTGACACGCAGATGGTCGGGATGACGATGGGGAGCAATCGCCCCATGGCAGACGCCAAGCCCGACGGTAGCCACGTCTGCAATCTGTTGTTTACCATGGATGGCGAATGGATGTTAGTAATTACGGGGAAGGTCGATAATCAACCAATTCGTTTGGTCATTCCAAAAATCATCGTCGCCAAATAAGTTGTATTTTTAATAAAAAAAGCGGTGGCGGGCATATGCCCGCCACCGCTTCTAGTTACTGGGTTATTTTTAATCACCAAAGGCGATACCGATACCTTTGGCAGTACGCACTAAGTCACTATGGGGACGAATGGTTTTGAGGTGGCTAACGGCTTCGGCCATCGGCACGGTGGTGATGTCTTGGGCACTGAGGGCGACCATTTCACCGGTAATCCCATCGTGCAAGGCGCGCACGGCTGCCGCCCCAAAGCGGGTCGACAAAATACGGTCGTAGGGGGTGGGGGTACCACCACGTTGCAGGTGACCGAGCACCACACAGCGGGATTCTTTGCCGGTGAGGGCTTGGAGTTGCTCAGCGACCATTTGACCGACGCCACCCAACCGTCCGTCACCCGAATAAATCGGCTTGGCCCCTTTGGGGAAAGCTCCTTCGGCGACGACGACGATGCTGGAGGTCAAACCGGCGTGTTCGCGGTTGGTGACATGCTCGGCGATTACATTGATGTCAAACGGAATTTCGGGCACCAAAATCACATCTGCCCCACCCGAAATACCGCAGTGCAAGGCAATCCAGCCAGCATGCCGACCCATGACTTCGAGGATCATCACACGATTGTGGCTAGCGGCAGTGGTTTGCAGACGGTCGAGGGCTTCGGAAGCAACTTGGAGGGCGGTATCAAACCCGAAGGTGCGGTCGGTACCGGCCAAATCATTATCGATGGTTTTGGGGACGCCAATCACGGGAGCACCCATTTTGCTAAGTTCCATAGCAATGGTTTGGGTACCTTCGCCACCAATGGTAATTAAGCCTGAAATACCCATTTTGATGATGTTGTTATAGGCTTCGAGGTAGGGATCATCAATAGCGCCTACCACGCGCGGACCACCAAAGTGACCGCGATTGGTTGAGCGCAGGATGGTACCACCACGTGATAACAAATCACGCACATCGACATCGGTCAAGATACGATAGCGGGGATTAGCAAGCAGACCTTCGAAGCCATCTTCGATGCCAAGCATTTCGTAACCGAGTGATTCACCCATTTTGACGGCGGCGCGAATGACGGCATTCAGCCCGGGGGCATCGCCACCACTCGTCAACATAGCGATTCGGGGTTTGGTGGGCGTCATGGAATGTCCTTTCTTGACACATGTCATTAATAAACTTTTAACATTTGGCGACATTGCCAAGCAGGCTTACCATAGCCGTATGACCCGATATGCGCCGATTATACCGTCATTAATGATTTTGTGCAAGCCAACTGGCCACAGCGGTAATGTCAGGCATTTCGTGCCAGGTGCGCTCGTGGGGCGGCACATCGACATGCTCGTGTTGCCAGGTCAAATGATATGGCACATGGATGGCGTGGGCACCGAGTGCCACTACCGGCAAGATATCGGAGCGCAACGAATTACCAACCATCACGAATTCGCTGGGGTTGATATCGTGGCGGCGCAAAATATTAGCATAGGTCGAGCTGTTTTTTTCGCTGACGACGTCGATATGACGGAAATAATCGGCTAATCCAGAGCGGGCAATTTTGGCTTCTTGGTCGAACAAATCGCCTTTGGTAATGAGCATCAGACGATACGATTGGGCCAGTTGGGGGATGAGTTCTGCTACCTGTGGCAACAAAATAAGTGGGGCATGCACCATCTCGCGAGCGAGGTCGATGATTTGGGCGATTTCGTGGCCGGTGACGGCGCCATCGCTAATTTGGATGGCGGTTTCGATCATCGACAGGGTGAAGCCTTTGATGCCATAGCCAAAGTAGGCCAGGTTGCGTTGTTCGGTGGCATGGAGCTCTTGGGCATCCCAATCGTGGCGGTAGGGAGCGAGGAGCGCCATGTAGCGTGTTTGGGCGGCAACGAACAGGTCTTCGTTGGCCCAGAGGGTATCGTCGGCATCAAATGCCACAGTGGTGATAGTGTGTTTCATGGGGATATTTTAGCGCAAACAATCCGATTTGCAAACCACGATTGTCTGCGCACGGTGCTACGGGGAGGAATCTGTGCAAAGGCTTATTCACCGCTGTAGCCGGATGTTTTTTCACAAAAAGAAAAAAACTGACCACAATCAGCAAAAAACTGCCTTACGTTCGCTCGTCACGTCCACATTTGTGACGTACTCACGTGA
>CALFIC010000092.1 GCA_937876225.1 uncultured Chloroflexota bacterium
AAATGGAAAATGGAAAATGGAAAATGGAAAATGGAAAATGGAAAATGGAAAATGCTCCGTGTCCTCTGCGTGCGCTGTGCGAGACAATCAGTAGCATCGCGCGAAAACATTGTTTTTCGAAAGATTTTGCAAAAATAGTTAATTCGACAGTTAAGCAGAGTTCGGTTATAATCGTTTCGCTTTTACGGTGAATCCCATCACAATCTGCGCATGGGTTAGGCAAGAGAAGGACGCAATATGGCGGCTGCAATGACTCTGTATCGCTCGACGATAGGCAAAAAAGCCATCATGGCAGTGACGGGTGTCATCCTGTATGGTTTTGTAATCGTCCACATGATTGGGAACCTCAAAATATTTGAAGGTCCCGAAGGGTTCAATGCCTACTCACATTTTTTGCGGGTGGTCGGTGAACCAGCGCTCCCAGCCGGAACGATTTTGTGGGTTATTCGGATTGTTTTAACACTTGCGTTGATTCTGCATGTCAATGCGGCAATTCAATTGACGCGCATCGATTCTGCAGGCCGTCCAGTGGCTTACAAAAAAGTCAAACGCAAGCAGGCATCATTTGCATCGCTTACGTTGCGGTGGGGTGGGACGGCGATTTTCTTCTTTGTGATTTATCACTTGATGCACTTCACTATTGGTAATGTGCACCCGTTATATGCAGAGGGTGATCCCTACCACAACGTAGTAAACGGCTTCCAACTGCAACCACTGGTGGCTGGCGTCTATATTTTGGCGGTGGCTGCTTTGGGGACGCACTTGTATCATGGCGTGTGGAGCGCTGCGCAGACACTCGGGCTCAACAATCGGCGCAATGATAAATTGTTCCGCGGATTGGCCGTACTGTCGGGGATCGGATTGTTTGTTGGATTTGCGGCTATTCCCGTGGTGGTGTTGTTGGGAATCATTAAGTAAATCATCGCAGGAAGATGGGGAGTGTCAGAATGACGACAGAAATTAAACCGCAAATTGATGTACGCCAACCGGTCGAATACACCGATGCGCGGGTCAATGCCAATATTCCCGCTGGACCAATCGAACAAAAATGGTCCAAGCATAAGTTCGAAATGAAACTTGTTAACCCGTCCAACCGCCGTAAATATACGGTGATTGTGGTTGGTACCGGTTTGGCTGGTGGTGCTGCGGCCGCAACCATGGCCGAAATGGGTTACAACGTCAAAGCGTTTTGTTATCAAGACAGTGCCCGCCGTGCCCATAGCATTGCCGCCCAAGGTGGTATCAATGCCGCCAAAAACTATCGCAACGACGGCGATAGCGTCTATCGCTTGTTTTATGACACCATCAAGGGCGGCGACTTTCGCGCCCGTGAAGCCAACGTCTATCGTTTGGCCGAGCTGAGTGTCAATATCATCGACCAATGTGTGGCCCAAGGGGTCCCATTTGCCCGTGAATATAGCGGCTACCTCGACAACCGTTCGTTCGGTGGTGCCCAGGTATCACGGACGTTTTATGCCCGCGGTCAGACCGGCCAGCAGTTGATGCTTGGTGCTTATCAAGCCTTGAGCCGCCAAGTAGCAGCCGGCAATGTCGACCTCAACGAGCGCACCGAAATGCTCGATGTCATCGTCATTGACGGTCGCGCCCGTGGTATTGTGACGCGTGACATGGTCACCGGCAAAATCGAATCCCACTTGGCCGATGCCGTCGTTTTGGCGACGGGCGGCTATAGCAATGTGTTCTATTTGTCGACCAATGCCAAAGGCTGTAACGTCACGGCCACGTGGCGGGCCCATAAGCGTGGTGCCTTTTTTGCCAACCCCTGCTACACCCAGATTCACCCCACTTGTATCCCCGTGAGTGGCGATCATCAGTCCAAGTTGACCTTGATGTCGGAATCATTGCGCAACGACGGTCGGGTATGGGTGCCCCTCAAGGCTGGCGATCCTCGGTCGCCCGACAAAATTCCCGAAAACGAGCGCGATTATTACCTCGAACGTCGCTACCCCAGCTACGGCAACTTGGCACCCCGCGACATTGCTTCACGGGCAGCCAAAGTGGTCTGTGACGAAGGGCGTGGCGTCGGTCCTGGTGGGCTCGGCGTATACCTCGACTTTACCGCAGCCATTAAGCGGTTGGGCGAAAGCACGGTGCGCGAGCGCTACGGCAATTTGTTCGATATGTACGAGCGCATTACCGGCGAAAACCCCTATAAAGTGCCAATGCGTATCTACCCGGCTGTACACTACACCATGGGTGGCTTGTGGGTCGACTACAACTTGATGTCGACCATTCCTGGCTTGTTTGTGGGTGGCGAAGCCAACTTCTCTGATCACGGTGCCAATCGCCTCGGTGCCAGCGCCTTGATGCAAGGTTTGGCCGACGGCTACTTTGTGTTGCCGGCGACGATTAGCAATTATCTGGCACAAGGCGGGCTCGAAAAGGTCGACACTACCCATAGTGCCGTCCAAGAAGCGGTGCAATCGGTAACGGCCCAGACCCAGAAGTTCCTCGACATCAAGGGTACCCGCACGGTTGACTCGTTCCATCGTGAGTTGGGCAAAATCATGTGGGAATACTGTGGGATGTCCCGCACTGACGAAGGGTTGCGCTACGCCTTGCAACGCATCCCCGAATTGCGTCAGCAGTTCTGGAGTGATTTGCGGGTATTGGGGAGTGGTGATGACCTCAATCAAGAACTCGAAAAAGCTGGCCGCGTGGCCGACTTCATCGAACTCGCTGAATTGATGTGTCTTGATGCCTTAGAACGCGCCGAATCGTGTGGTGGCCACTTCCGTGAAGAGAGCCAGACACCGGATGGCGAAGCGTTGCGCAACGACGACGAGTACTGCTATGTGGCTGCCTGGGAACACACCGGCGAGCCCAGCAAAGCCGTATTGCATCGCGAAACGTTGCACTTCGAAAACATCCATTTGGCCCAACGTAGCTACAAGTAGAGCGGAGAGACGAGTCATGAAGATTACCGTAAACGTATGGCGCCAAAAAAATGCGAGTAGCAAAGGGCAGCTTGTAAAATATCTCGTCGATCACGTGTCCCCCGACATGTCGTTCCTCGAAATGCTTGACATCCTCAATCAACAATTGATGGCCAAAGGCGAAGAACCAGTTGCCTTTGACCATGATTGTCGCGAAGGAATTTGTGGTTCGTGTGGTGTGGTGATTAACGGTTTGGCGCATGGTGGCCAGCTTGCTACCACCACCTGCCAGCTGCATATGCGCAAATTCAAAGATGGCGACAATATTACGGTCGAGCCGTGGCGCGCCAACGCCTTCCCCGTCATCAAAGACTTGGTCGTAGATCGCGGGTCGTTTGATCGCATCATCCAGGCCGGTGGTTTTATTTCGGCACATACCGGGAGTGCTCCTGACGCCAACGGCACGCCCATCCCCAAAGAAAACGCCGATTTGGCGTTTGAGGGAGCACAGTGTATTGGTTGTGGTGCCTGTGTGGCAGCCTGCCCCAATGCATCGGCCATGTTGTTTACGTCGGCCAAAGTTGGGCATTTGGGTTTGTTGCCCCAAGGCCAACCCGAGCGCCAACAACGGGTGCTCAAGATGGTTGCCCAAATGGATGCCGAAGGCTTTGGTGGCTGCACCAATATCGGTGAATGTTCGGCGGCCTGCCCCAAAGAAATCGGCTTACACTTTATCGGTCGCCTCAATCGTGACTTGTTGGGTGCCACGTTGCGTGGTGGGAGCACCGTCGATTAGGGTATAACGATAAAACCAGCGCTACCATGTTTATGGTAGCGCTGATTTTGTTTTGCGCAAAATGTTGGCGGCGAGTTGGAGTGCTTCGCGTTCGCGTTGGAAGCTAGCTTTAGTAATGGCTTCCTCGATCGAAATCCAACAGGCGTCATCGACTTCGCTTTGTTGCGGTGTGATGTCGCCATTGGTGTAGCGCACCAAGAAAATATCAACGTACTTGTGAATGCGGGTAACGTTGATGCGAAACCAATACTCGATGGTGGTCAGGTGTTGCACAACGACCCCATTGAGCCCGGTTTCTTCGGCGATTTCGCGGACGGCGGCCATTTCAGCGGTTTCGCCTCGACGTATATGACCTTTGGGTAACCCCCACCGTTTGCCGCCATGGGTGGATATCATGGCGACTTCGGTACGGTGTAGTGTTACCCGATAGACAATTCCGCCGGCCGAATAAGCAGTGCGCTGATCACGGTCAGATGCGGATGAATGCGTCAGGGGATACCTCACTACCCATGTGACGTTTTGGCGACGCGCCCTGCCCGCATATCCCAGTATTTGTTGACCGAATAACGGATTCGTTCTTTGGCAACCTCGGCATCTTCCCAACCTTGGGGCTCGACTCGGGCACCTTCGAGGTCTTTGTATACCGTGAAGAAGTGTTCGACTTCGCGGATATAGTGACTCGGAAGTTGCCGGAAGTCCGTGTAGTCAGAGAAAAACGGGTCGTAGTGCAAGACAGCCAAGATTTTGTCGTCGGGTTCGCCACGGTCGAGCATGCGGAACATGCCAATCGGACGCGCTTCGACGATACATCCAGTGAACGTCGGTAAATTGGTCATTACCAGGACATCGAGCGGGTCTTCGTCGTCATAGAACGTCTGTGGTGTGAAGCCATAATCACCCGGATAGTGCACTGCTGAATAGAGTACACGATCGAGCTTGAATGCTCCGGTACGCTTATGAAATTCATACTTGTTGCGTGATCCTTTGGGGATTTCGACGACAACATGGATGACTTCCGGCCAACTCGGACCCGGGTCTAATTCATGCCAGAGATTCATGAATGATGGCTCCAATCACCACAAATTTTATACTGAAATAAATTATACCACGATGCCTCTGTTGTTGCCCGTAATTTGCAAAGTATACGTTCACCCTTGGCAAATACGTTGCTGATTGAAAAAAACTATCGCCGTATGCAATGATTTTTAGACAGCCGTCTGTGGTAGTGTGGCGCTTGACCGTAACCAGACTGCCAATCGATCGACGAATTGGAAGCCACAGGCGGCATAAAAAAATCGTGCTGGATTGTCTGGATTACCGTCGCTCATCACCGACGCATGACCGATCCCTGTAGCCGCTAGGCGTTGCAACGTTGTGCTGATGAGGCCGCGGGTGAGCCCAGTCCGTTGATATTCTTGGCGGCATCCTACCGGCTCAAACAAGGCATAGTTGCTCCACTGATCAACCCATACGGTACAAAACGCCCCGATTTCGCCGGCGTCATTGACCGCTACCATGTCCCAATCTGGGGTATAACTCGGGAGCGATCGTGAAAAATTGTAGCGCTCCTCGGTCATGATGGTGCTTTTGAAGGCACTGCGTTGCGCCAATACCCGTTGTGGTACATCAGCCTCGCGGAGCGTGGTGGCCGTCCATCCGTTTGGCAGGGCAAACGCCGGTGCATTTGCCGTGGGCTGATAGTGCTGGTTGAGGGCCAACGGTTGTAGGGCATAGCCATGCGCAATTAATGCGGCATGGCGAGTAGGATTTTTTTCAAAGGCCCAGAGTGAGGTGGTCGGTGCGGTGTGGTGGGCCACATAGGCGACCATTGCGGGCCAGAGGTCGGGGTAGCGGGTATCGTAGAGGCTGTCGACTTGATCGTCGGTCTCCCAGGTCCAACCGACGATGGTGTCGTCGCGTTCCCACAAGCGAATCCCTGCTAGTCCGCTATCGTCGGGGGTTGCACCGCGCCACCACGCTAAATCACCGGGTAGGCATATATAGTAAGGTGCCTGTTGGATCGCCATGCGAGCAGTAAACTGCTGCATGGCGATGAATTCACTGGCGTTGCGGAGCGGTCGATGCGTATATGGTGACATCACAACCCTCCTTGGTGATGGGTACTAGAACAGCATGGCTCCGGCTTCGCGGGCGATGCGTTTGATGCGATCGGCTTCTTCGGTTTTGCCTTTGGTGGAGTATTCTTCGGACAATTCGTTGAGCCGTTTGACCACGCCGCCGGTAATATCACCAATGTTTTCGCGAATATAGCGGGTGGCGTTTTCGGCACTAATTAAGGCCTGTACGACCCGTTCTTCGGGTGAAAGGGCAGCGGCTTTGACTTGGATGGTGAGCTCAGCGATGGTCTGTAAACGCTCGGCGGCGGCCATATCACCGGCCCGTTCGGCCATGGTGCGTTGGCCATCGACGAGGATATCGAAGGTTTCGTTGAGTAACGGCAGATGGGCGGTGAGGGCGGCAACGAGGTCTTCGGCATCAAAGACGGCATCGAGTACTTCACCGGCTTGTATATAGGCGGCTTCGAGGTCAGCTTGGAGTTGTTGGAATGTTTCGATGACTTGGTCACGCATGGCCGTGAGCTGGCTGGCGAGTGACTCGTCGCCGTCCGTGGTGGCGTCGTTGATGCGATTGGTGACGATATCAAAAAAGGTATAGTCGATGATTTCTTGGTTGGCAGTGATTAGTTGGGTCACCGTGGCTTCATCACCGGCGGCGAGGAGCTGGGTAATCAAGGTTTCGTAGGCAAAGGTGGCAGCCCCACCAGCAAATTGGGCGATTTTGGATTGCAAGGCGCTGAGTTGGGCGATGCCTTCGGGATCGCCACTCATCCGACTCGCATCGACAAAGGCGGCTAACGTTTTTGCGAATTCTTCGTCGATTTCGGCTTGATTGGCTTGGAGCGCTGCATTGAGGGCCACATCGCCTTGGCTCATGGCGTCGAGTAGTTGGCTCATCACATCGACCCGTTTGCGTTGGGTATCGAGCATTTCTTTAGTGATGCCATCCCCTTCAAACACCGCTTCGACTAGGGTTTGCATGGTCAAAAAGCGCTTGGGGGCGAGTAAATAGCCTTTGGGTGCGTCGGGAGGCAGTTCGTTCATCAGCAAATTAGTGGCACTTCCAACGAAGCGTTCGAGTTCGACACCTTTGGCGCTTGCGAGCAGTTGTTGGGGGATGTGTACGAAACAGAATTGCTTGCTGCCATCATGATAAATGAGTGGTGCTGCGAGCATGACGGGTGCGCCACATTTGGGGCAGTTGCTGGCGTTGAGGCGGCCACCGAGGAGTTGGCTTTTGAGATGGGGTTGGGCTTCGGCATCGATGATATTGACAATCGCCACCCGCATGGGGGTTTGGCAACTAGGGCAGGCGACTTGGGCGACTTGTCCGGGTGCAGCAGACATGGAATAAATCCTTTCGACATTGGATAACTGATGAAATTATACAATGTTTCGTCGTACTGTCGTGGTTTTTTGGCATCACGACATGTTTTTGGCGGGTATATGGTGGCACTGTACGGGTAATGGCTCATTTTAGTAGACATAAAACACAAGCAGAACAAAATTTTTCCAATTTGATTTGCGTCAAACGGTGACCTCTATTACACTACAAAGAGAGTTGTACTGAATGAGGAAGCATACATGTCAGCACCCATCCATCCACCCCGGCGTTCGACGGTCTATACGCATGCAGCTTATACGCGCTGCGCGGGTACATGGCTCGAACATGAACCCCAAAAAGCCGAATTGGTGGCGTTACGTGATGCCATGGAAGTCGCTCGGGGTTCCCGTGATACAGTAGCGGTAAAAGTTCCTGATATTGATGCATATCATAGTTTGAGTTTGGCGTTGTTTCGCCATGACCGCTTTCGCCCACTCGCACTCGATGGCTGGTTAGTTGCTACGGTGATTGATGCAATTGGTGAGCCACCGATTGTCGAAGACGAAAACGATCCGGCGTTTACGGATTATATTCGTCAGGCAATTGGCGAAATCGCATCAGCGCGGATTCGGCGGGCGATTGCCGAGCAAGCGCAGCGTTTTTTGCCGATTCTCATCAACGAAAACGACGTCGAAGGGGCAGTACTTCTCGCCCAAAACACCTACATGACCCTCATGAGCGAATCGACCACGCCCTTGTTGGTGCAAGCGATGGTGAGCGGCTTGTCGGCGTACTACGACGAACTTCCCGAAGACGAATAATATTTTTCACGAACGCTGATACGCAACCGCGACGTCACCACGTCGCGGTTTTTTGTGGGCAAATCACGTACCTTTTTACAGGCAAAAAACGGTATATCCGTATATATTTTGCCAAAGGAGGTATTGTTATGCTCGCTCGGGTAATGAGTTGCGCTATCAAAGGACTTGACGGAGTGCCGGTAACAGTAGAAGTCGATATTGCGGGTGGTTTGCCCTATTTTGCAGTGGTGGGTTTGGCTGATACCGCCGTGCAAGAGAGTCGTGAACGGGTGCGGGCGGCGATTCGGAACTCACAGATGGAATTCCCGCTGCGGCGAGTTGCAGTGAGCCTGGCGCCTGCTGATTTGCGTAAAGCAGGACCTGCCTATGATTTGCCGATTGCGATGGCGATTTTGCACGCCACAGGGCAAGTCGATGTGGATATTTCGCAGATGGTTTTTTTGGGTGAGTTGGGGTTTGATGGGAGCTTGCGCCATACGGACGGGGTATTGCCGATGGTGATTGCTGCTCGTGAGGCTGGGTTGACACAGGTGGTGGTACCGGCAAGTGATGCCGCCGAAGCGGCGTTGGTCCAAGGAATCACGGTGTTGCCGTGTCGGCATTTGCAAGAATTATGTGATTATTTACAAGGCAGATGCAAACTCAACCCCATAGAGCCTGCGTCTGTGGTCGCATCAGCTACGATTGACATGGTTGACTTCGCTGATGTACGGGGCAACCAACATGCCCGCCGGGCGCTCGAAGTAGTGGCGGCTGGTGGACATAATATATTGTTTACGGGTACACCAGGGGCAGGCAAAACAATGATGGCGCGGGCGTTGTGGGGCATCATGCCGCCATTGAGTGAATCTGAGGCCATCGAGGTCGCCAAAATCCAAAGCGTGGCAGGGTTGCTGGCGCGTGCGGCGCACATGCCGAGCGTGCGCCCGTTTTGTGCGCCGCACCATACTACCTCGCAAGCGGGGTTGGTAGGGGGCGGGGCAGGACGGATCCGTCCTGGAATGGTGACGATGGCGCATCGGGGAATTTTGTTTTTGGATGAATTCCCCGAATTTGGTGTCAAACTTGAGGTGCTCCGTCAGCCCCTCGAAGACCGGAGCATCACGATTAGTCGGGCGCATGGGTCGTTAGTATTGCCGGCGAATTTTTTGTTGGTAGCGGCGCGTAATCCTTGTCCGTGTGGCTGGCGTGGTGATCGTGATCGGGCTTGTACCTGTACTCCGATGGCAATAGAGCGGTACAATCGTCGGATTAGTGGACCAATTCTTGATCGCATTGATATGCACCTCGATATGCCCCGTGTCGAGTCGCATCATTTGCTCAGTGTGGCATACGGTGAGTCTTCGGCCGTTATCAGGGCGCGGGTCATCGATGCGCGCCAGACGCAATATGCCCGTGGCCAGATGAGTGGTAATGCCGATCTGACGGTGTCTGAGTTGCGGCGAGTGGCGATGCCTGACGCTGATGGTATGCGGTTGTTGGAACTGGCGGTCGATAAACTGATGTTGTCAGCCCGAACCTATTACCGCGTGATTCGGGTGGCGCGGACGATTGCCGATTTGGCAGGTGAAGATGCGGTGCGGGCGGTGCATGTGGCAGAGGCGTTGCAGTATCGTGGTCAAAAATTGACATAATTGAGGTGTGAAAAAAAGGTCTACGAGCGCACTGAGATGACGTGTCACCTCAGTGCGCCAGTTTTGTGCATATATTTTGTGCATATAATAGGTGAAATATGGTATTGAAGAGGTCAGCATGCAATCATTACTATTTCCGGTTATTGTGTCAGTCGTAGCGACGTTGTTGTTGGGGCAGATGAGTCGGCGTGCCCAAATCAATGGTCAAGTGAATCGGGCCTGGGCGATGCGGGCCGCCACGGCGGCAGCGGCGATTTTGGCCGTCAATGGGATTGCGCGTTTGTTTGGTCTCGCTGTCGATGCCGTCCAACCAATCATTGCCGCGGTTGCATTTGGTTGTATGGCCGTGGCTGGGTTCTTTTTGGTGCGAGCGGCGCTCAAAGGTGAAGCGGTACAATTGCAAATTGCCGCACAGCAACAAGCCGAGGAATTCAAAAAAGCACAGGAGCAACGTAATGCCCGAGATGACAAGTGATATTCATTTCAGTGATGCAGTGAATTGCTTTAATCGGGGCGAATGGCTTGAGTCCTTATTGTTGTTTGAAGAATCGTGGTTGCGCCACCGTGATGCAGAGCACAAAGCGTTTGTGCAATGTGCGAGTATCTTGAAGCAATTGCATCTAGGATACACGGCCTCGCCACGCTTGCTCCTCGCGCGAGCCCAAGTATTGATTGCTGAATCGACCGGTACAACCGGGATTGATTTGGCTGATGTGGTGACGCAGTTACAACTATTGCAAACTTATTTACCCCCGGTCGAGAGTGAATCATTCGATGCGCGGCATTTGCCTGTAGTACGATTACGGTGGCTTCATGAGTGAATTACAATTTTTGACCACCCGCACGGCATTTCTGCCGGGTACCAAT
>CALFIC010000093.1 GCA_937876225.1 uncultured Chloroflexota bacterium
GAATTTTTTCATAAAAAACTCTCCCTACCGCATAATCACGCAGTAAGGAGTATTTCAGTAATGATTACGGTCAACAACGACCTTGGCATTGCCATACCGCATCGTGGAGGCAATGCGCACTATTTTTATGCTCAATGATCAGGGAAGCGTTGATCGCGCCACCGTAAAAACGGCGTTTCAACAAATTTATGACTGAGCCACGAGATGCCTACCGTCAATACCACATACGCCCCAAACAAATATGCGAGTTGGGTGTAATTGTACGAATGACCGAAGTGCCGTTCGAGAAATATGACAATCATATCGTGATACAAATAAATCGAATAACTCAGGGCGGCAATTCCAATCAGCATTCGGTCAAACACCCGCCACCCCGTCGTCACGATTGACTCAATCGCCGGAATCATCAAGGCGGCCCCGCCGGTAATTAACATATGCCCCAAAAACAACCCGGGGATCAACCAGCGCAATTTGTCGAGCAACAACATGAACCCCACACTCAACAGCACCATGCCTGGGGCATAGCCAATCGTGTTGAGGCGCACAAACCACTCTGGGCGGGTAAAGCGCACCCAAGCGATTACCACACCCCAAATCATCGGATCCAGCCGGGCATACGGGACGATTTCGATGCCACCAATATTGACGGTCGGCAAGACCGCTAACCAACCCGCCCGTGCCAGCATCCCAGCCAACCCGAGAATCGTCAGTGTCCCAAAAAACGCCCATTGGCGGTGACGTGTACGCATGAAAAAATACAACAACAATGGACAAAGCAAATAAAAATATTCTTCGGTGGCGAGGCTCCACCACGCCCGCATTTCATTCCCATTTAGGTACGGTGTCAACGAAGACACAAACAGTACTCGCGCCCAATAATCGGACCAGACTACTGGTGTCGCCACAATCACGACTACAATCGCAGATACATAGGCTGCCGGTAAGGTGCGTAACCACCGCCGCACCCAAAACCGGCGCACCACAGCAAAGTCAGTCATTTGGGGCAAGGCCCGTAACAGAATCCCCCCAATTAAATAGCCACTCAACGCAAAAAAGATATCCACACCGAGGGCGCCGAGATAGCGTTCCCAGCGGATATAATCACGATTCAAATACCATGATTCCACCACCAATGGTGTAAAGTGCGTTACTGCCACACACAAAATCGCAATTGCCCGCATCACATCAAGCCCAAAGCGATGCCCATGGGGAATGCGCGTGAGTGGCACCCGTTTGGTTTGTTGCCAACTCCACCACAACATCAGCGCCGTACAGATATACCGACCGGTGCGATCAAGTAACAACGATGCATTGGCGAATCCTAGTGGCGCCTCGAGCCAAATAGTCGTCACATGGATGGCAACCAGTGCCACCAATGGACCGAACCCCACCCAGCGACTACGCCACAACCATATCCCTGCCGCAAGTAACGGCAACCAATAATCACACACCACCACAAACAACCACCATGGTGGTGTGGCCAAACGCACCACCTGTAATTGCCCGATAATCACCCCCAACGCACGACTATCACCAGCGACCGTAATCGTGCCACTGCGGATGTCGAAAGGGGTATGTTGCCATACTGCAGGCATCAACACATGCACAACCCGCCACTGCGGACTCGAAGTCACTACAAATTCTCGTGATTCGAGTTGTAACCGCACTTGCAACGGTGTGCCTGGCGCTTGCCGCCAGCGCCACCGGAACTCACGCCATGGGCTATCACCAAAGCGGTCGCTCACGATTTGGGTGTTCCCCGTCAACCACACCCCCTCGGGGTCACGACCAAATGTACCGTCAGCGACCAGTGGATTCGTTAAATCCAAAGGAACCTGTAGCGGC
>CALFIC010000094.1 GCA_937876225.1 uncultured Chloroflexota bacterium
TTTGCATCGATGTTAATGAGGGGAGGGTAGTCGACGTCATTGGCAGGCTACTTTCTGGATAAAAAATCATGGTATGATAGTAGCATTTATTAGGCTGCTTGTGAATTATGCTGTACTTGTTCGTTGTGTTAATGCGTGCCATTTGCACAACGTGCTGACAATTCGTGTGCAGATTGCCATTGTTAAGGAGGATAAAATGGTGGATCGTAAGCATCTTATATACCTAATTTTGTTATTGTTTCCGCTCCATTTAGTGTTTTTGAATGTTGAAAATGGCATGACAATAACTGCACTGGCATTAGGTGCTAGTGCGGTTATGTATTATTTCTCCACCCAGCGACCAATGGTTTTTCCTGTAGTAATTGGCGCTATGGCATATGGAGTTGCGATTAGCATGAATGCCACAGCGTGGATTGCACCAGCAATGACGGGCATGGTACTCGGGTGGCTTGGCGTAATCACCATATTGCTTAGTATGGTGGTAAATCTTGAGGAACTCAAGACCAGTTTCAAAAATATCGTGGCGATCGATCGGAATTATTTGTTGCTCGTAGGTGCGGTTACACTCTTCGGGTTCTGTTTACGATGGTTTCAGTTTACCGAAACGCCGGTGTTGTCAAGTGATGAAGCGTCTGCGGCTATTTTTGGATTGACCTATTTTGATGGCACGTTCAACAATCCATTTATTTCGGGTTGGCTCGAGCTTCCTTCAATGTCGTTTTTGATTCAAGGTGTCTCGGTATACCTATTTGGGAACACTGTTTTTGCTTTGCGGATCCCGAGTATATTGGTTGGAACTGCGTTGATTCCTTTGGTAATGTGGGCGTCGCAACCCGTTGTCTCACGCCCATTTCGGGTAATTGCTGGCTTGGTGATCGCCACAAGTGGATTGATGCTTAATTTTTCGCGGATTGGCATTATCATCGTCAATGATTGTTTTTGGGCCGTGTTGTTGTTAGGTATTATGCTTCGTAGTGCATCCATTGTTTCGACGCGTACCAGTGTATTGCTTGGTGTTGTGACGGGTATTGCACAATTTGGGTATGCAAGTGCTCGCGGGTTTGCGATACTGATAATTGTTTGGTATGGATTAGGATTGTTGCATACACCTAAAGCATGGAAAAATGCCTTCGCACAATTAGTGTTGTGTGGCAGTGTGGCATTGGCGGTTGCGAGTCCACTCATGATGCACTACTATCAGCGCCCTGACAATTTCCGAGCACCGTTACAGCGCGCATCATTGATTTTACCTGATTCACCTGATGGTTCGTCAGTGTTGTCACGCCAAGCTATTGAATTAAAAATGACGCCTACTGCTATTTTGGCGCAAAACTTCAAGACGTCATTTATGGCATTTGTGACTGGCCCGGTTGATGGCTGGTATCGATCAAATTCGCCAATCCTATCACTTGGGTTTTCGTCATTGTTCGTAATCGGGTTATTGACGTGTCTTGTGTCTTGGCGCTCGCAATCCTTGCAAATGACGGTAGTTGTTGTAGTGTTGGCATGTGTATCGGCATCATTATCGTACCCTGTGGCCGCTGGGCACCGTATGTTGAATGCAATGGGCGCAATTGCCATCATTATTGCCGTCGGAGCACAAGCGATATATCAATTGATTGTGCCACGCGTGACGATTATGAAGTGGATCGTGGTGGGAGTGTTGACAATTGCAGTGGGGTATGGATCAATATATGGACCTTACTTATATTATTCTACGTTTGTCAAAATCGAAGATGGCCTTGGCGATGGATCAATGCAAATTGCATCGCAATTTGGGAAGTATGTCCAGACATTACCAGCCGGTACCAAAATCGATGTATATGAATTAGATTATTTTTCTCGTGGGAGTACCCCCGTGATTGATTTCTTGACCAAAAAACTCGATTACTTGGCAATATCGGGTGATACACAGCCACGACCTGATGCGCAGTTCATGTTTGTGCCCATGGAACGGGTGCAAAGTGTGCCGATACCTGATAATTACAAAAAACTGATTATTAAGTCTATCAACGGAGAAGACTTGATTGTCGTTGGCATCGCTCCGACATTCGTGCCATAAATTAGCCCAAAGTCGGTGTGGGAGATTCTCCTGCACCGATTTGACAACCCTCATAAAACCATCAGATCGGAA
>CALFIC010000095.1 GCA_937876225.1 uncultured Chloroflexota bacterium
GTGGTGTGTGACTGCATCGCAGGCACCGGTATGGCAATACTCATCACCACCCTTTACACAACACCTCGGTTTGCTCGATTACGGTATCAACGGCATATTCTTGTAGGTCTGGCGGGTAGCGATATTTACGCAGGATGCGTTTGACCATCACGCGCAATGTCGCACGGGCGCTTTCGCGTAGATGCCAATCAATGGTAATACTCTGGCGTACTTGGCCGACCAGTTCTTTGGCGATGAACATCAGTTGTTGGTCGCCCATCACGTTGATGGCACTTTTGTTGTCTGCGAGGGCATCATAAAACGCTAATTCGTCATCATTGAGGCCTAATTGGTGCGATCGTTGCTGGAGCGCTTGTAATTCTTTGGCGATGCGGATGAGTTCTTCGATGACTTCGAATGTGGTAAGTGCCCGGTTTTGATATTGTGCCATGGTGGCTTTGAGCATGACACTAAATTGTTTGCCTTGCACCACGTTGTGTTGGCGGACGCGCCGGACTTGACCATCGAGGAGCTTGGCGAGCAATTCGGCAGCTACGTTTTTTTGTGGAATTTGCCGGACTTCATGTAAAAACTGCTCAGAAATAAGCGAGATGTCGGGATTGGGGAGCCCTGCCATGGCAAACACATTGATTACTTCGCCGTCAGTGCTAATCGACCGCGAAATTAGTTGTTGAATCGCATGATCGAGATCAATTCCCGTGGGTTGGCGGTTGCTGGTTTTGATGAGGGTGGCTTTGACCATCTGATAAAAGGCAATATCATTGCGTAACGGCACGGCGTCTGCATGAGTAGCGCACAAGGCAAAGGCGCGCGAAATATCGTTGACGATCTGTACGAACCGTTGCCGCCCGTCGTTGAGCCCCAACACCACATCGACGGCGGGGAAAATAATCGTCAATTTGCGAATATCGGGGAGCTCCCAGGTGGGGCGCCAGGAAAAACCATGAAAGAGGCTGGCCGCAACTTCACACCGTTCTTTGAGGATTTGGACGGCTTGTTCAATCTGATGCGTAGTATCGCCCCGGCCACCACTATTGGTGTAGGTGGCCATGGCTTGTTTGAGTTGTTCGGCGAGCCCCAGATAATCGACAATCAGACCACCCGGCTTATCGCGAAAGACGCGATTGACACGGGCAATCGCCTGCATCAAGCCGTGCCCCCGCATTGGTTTGTCGAGATACATGGTATGGAGTACTGGCGCATCGAATCCGGTTAGCCACATATCGCGCACAATCACGATTTTGAAGGGATCATGGGGGTCTTTGAACCGCCAAGCGAGTTCTCGGCGTAACGGACCATTACGGATATGCGGTTGCCATTCTTTGGGGTCACTGGCTGCCCCCGTCATAATCACTTTGAGTACGGTACCCGCTTCGGCACTCGCATTATCATTGGCATCACCGGCCCATTCCGGGCGAAGTGTAATTAGCTGGTTGTAGAGGGCTACGGCGATGCGGCGACTCATACAGACAATCATGGCTTTGCCATGAATCGATTCACTGCGTTGCTCGTAGTGCGTGACGATGTCGTGGGCAATGAGTGCTAGGCGTTTGGGTTCGCCTACTAGGGCTTCGAGCGCCGCCCATTTACTTTTGAGTCGTTGGCGTTGATCTTCTTCTTCACCTTCGGTCAGCACGTCAAATTCGTTGTCGACGTGTGGCAGCTCGGCATCGATGAGCCCTAATTTGGCAATCCGGCTTTCGTAATAGATGGGCACCGTCGCCCCGTCACGTACTGCTTGCTCGATGTCGTAGATGCTGATGTAATCACCAAATACGGCGCGGGTATGGGCGTCATCGCGCTCGATGGGGGTACCCGTAAAGCCAATGAATGAGGCATTGGGCAGGGCATCGCGTAGGTTGCGGGCAAAGCCATCAATCAGGTCATACTGACTGCGGTGCGCTTCGTCGGCAATCACCACAATATTTGTGCGGCTCGACAATGTGGGCATGGTATCGCCACGTTGTTCGGGCAAGAATTTTTGGATGGTGGTAAATACCACGCCCCCACTAGCCACCTGCAAGAGTTGGCGTAATTCGGCTCGGCTCCCCGCTTGGCGGGGGCGTTGGCCGATGACATCGTGGCACCGGTCAAACTGACCATAGAGCTGGTCATCGAGGTCGTTGCGATCGGTCATGACCACAATCGTCGGATTGTGCATATCGGGGTGACGTGCCACCGCCCCCGCATAAAACAACATCGATAGACTTTTGCCGGAGCCTTGGGTATGCCACACCACC
>CALFIC010000096.1 GCA_937876225.1 uncultured Chloroflexota bacterium
CGAGATAAACATCGGTGACTGGAGTTCAGACGTGTGCTCTTCCGATCTCCGACACAACACCGGTTTGCTAACACAGAGACCCTTGGGGAGCATGTGTTTGTGCAATTAAAAAGTAAGGAAAAGATAAAAATTAAAACCATCAAGGTCGGTTCTCGGAAGAATGTGATGAAATATGCGCAAGAGTCACCAAGTAATGACGAAAAATCTACCATTGACGTTATTCCAATTTCCATAGAAACCTCTGAATTGATTACTGTCGAACGTATGGGTTATGGGGTACCGGTGTTGCTTGTGGTGGCGGATATTGAAAATACACAGTGTTATTTTGTCTGTTTGAACGACTACATTGATAAAATCCTCGTCCCACAACACGGCAATTACACTTCTACAAAAACACGCACAATCTATGTGCCAGTGACAAACAACCTGTCATCGGAACATGGTATTCGTGCGCTACGTTGGTACGGCAAACGTGCCAAATTACTCGCAGCATTTCATACATTTGCGTATCAATCTCATGAGTTACAGTACCTGGCTGATTTCGATCAAAATGACGAACTCGTTCGGATGTCACGGCATTTTGCAGAGCGGAATATGCGATATGATTTTTGGGGCGAAATGGAAATTTGTGATGTCATCACTATGCTTGGTGCGCAGCTACGACAATATCATACGACCGGCGAATTGAATGCATATCAGAAATTTTCAGACGATTATGATGAAGGAATTACAGCGGAAGAGAAACAAATCCTCGAGGCATTTTTGCGTCGTAATCAAGTAACAGATTTATGGAAATTTCTTGCGAATTTACCACGGATTTATGAAGAGCTCTGGCGTGAATGGTTTTTACCGACACATTTAGGTGAATTGCTATCAGCACCTGATTCTAGGCATGTTGACCACAACGCATGAGGTTTTAATACGTGTAGTTTTTTGTTAGTCACCAGGAGGTCACCCCATGACCAACATTTGGCCATTGGCTGTCGCCCAAACACAACTGCGCGTCGTGATTGACCGCGCCGCTACGGGCCAGGCCCAAATCATTACCACGCAGGGGGAGCCCGCGGCGGTGGTGCTGTCGTATGCTGAGTACCAGCGCTTGACGGCACCGGCGCTATCGCTGTTAGAATTCTTTCAGACCTGTCCGCTGGATGCCGACGAAGAGCTCGATATCACCCGTGACCGCAGTGGCCTGCGCCCCGATATCTGCTGGTAATCCTTCCCGCTTCCGCTAGCGAATGTGAGTAACGCTATGCCCTACTCGACCGTGCTCTACGAGCGCATCAGTGAATTATTGCCCCATGCCCCGCACAAACGGATGTTTGGTGGGGTGGTCTTTTTTGGGCGCGGCCACATGTTGGTGGGGGTGTTTGGCGAGGGCATGATGGTGCGGGTGGGGGCCGACGCCTTTGACGAGGCCTTGGCGCAGGCTGGCGTGCGCCCCCTCGCCAGCCAACCCAATCGCATGCGCGGGTTTGTGGTGGTGGACGAGGCCCTGCTCGATGATGACGACGTCATCGCCGAATGGATTACCCGGGCTCAGGTTTTCAATCGTACCCTGCCGCCCAAATAACCGACCGCTGTGCGATGATCGTGGCGTAGGGCGCCGAGTGCAGATGCTGGTCGCCAATTCACCGCTGGCGCACGGATATTTTTTACAAAAATGATAAAAGCACATTTGTGGACGTAATAAAAGGTATACTTCGTTTGTTGTTTAGAAAGAAAGCGAGATTCAATTATGTGGCGCATCGTGCTGATGGCAATCTTGTGTATGCAATTGGTGGCGTGTAGTATAGGCTCTTCGACGCCTATCACTGCGGCGGTGGCAACGTGCAAATTGACCAATTCTGATTTTGTGGAAGTAATGGATGATGGTCATTCTCTAATGTTGAAAGGTCGGGGTAGTGCAACGTTATTTAAAAGTATGGATCAGACAGGTACGGCCTGTATGCTGCAAGAATTGGGTGTTCCTGTGTATATGCGTCAACTCATGAGCTGGACACGGGCACTCGATGGGATGCAACAGGATGAATTTGACGGTTATAAAATATATTGGTCGGATCATTCTGATTATGGTCTTAACATCATCATTCACATGAAATAATTGGTTGCATTGTGGTGTGCACATATGCCGCACACCGACTAGATCATCATTTGGGGACATCATTGAGCCGCAGTAGAGCCGCAGCCTGCTGCGGCTTTGTCATGCACCGCATGATAAAGCGTCCATGAATTGGGGGTTGGATTGGGGTGCGTGCATATACCGCCCACCGCCATCGGATCATCATTTGGGGACATCATTGAGCCACAGCCTGCTGCGGCTTTGTCATGCACCGCATGGTGAATGGAAATCCCCGACCGTTGCACGGGGATGATGGGAATGTGCGAGGACATGCCTCGCACGTGCGATGGTGGCAGGGTGCAACGGGCGGGACCCATGGCATGCGCCGATGGGCATAATCGCCCCTACGGATGTGTGGCATGCGCCGATGGGCGCGACGATCGTGGCATGGGCGATTGGCCCATCGTCCGGGGCATATGGGGATGCGGTGGCCCGCGGGGATTGACGGGGGACGATGGGCGTAATCGCCCCTACGGACATTTTCTATTCTCAATTTTCAATTTTCAATTCTCCTACATGCGGTATAATTAGCGACATGTTGGTCGCTATTGAATAATTCCCTTCATACGGACTCGAAAGGTACGTGTCATGGCGTATGCATCACTGATTGGCGCACATGTAAAGCGCAAAGAAGATCCCCGTTTGATTGTGGGGCGTGGCTCCTATGTCGGCGATATGAAGTTGGCGGGGATGCAGTACGTGGCCTTTGTGCGCACTCCCTACCCCCACGCCACCGTGACCGGCATCGATGCCAGCGCCGCTTTGGCGATGGCCGGCGTGACCGCCGTGGTCAGTGGCCAAGATATCGCCAAGCTCTGTGGCCCCATGCCCATCGGTGCCAGTGGCGAAGGCGCGAGTGAGCTCGACGGCCTGGCCAAACGCCCCCACAGCCACTACCCGATTTCGTTTGGCACCGTGCGCTATGTGGGTCAAATCGTGGCTGCCGTGATTGCCACCTCGGCTGCCATCGCCGAAGACGCCGTGGCGTTGGTGCAGGTCGATTACGACGTGCTGCCGGCTGCTATTGACGCCGAAAAAGCGATGCGCCCCGATGCCCCCGTGTTGTTCAAAGACATGACCAGCAATGTCCACCATACCTGGACCAAAAAAGTCGGCGATGCTGATGCCACCTTTGCCCGCGCCCACAAAGTGGTGACGCGCCGGCTGGTCAACCAACGCCTGGCCGGTGTTTCGATGGAAGGGCGCGCCGTCGCCGCCTACCCCGACCCCCTCGGCGAAGGTTTGACCGTCTACAGTAGCACCCAAGCCCCCCACCTCAACCGTGGTAGCCTGGCCGAAGTATTGGGTATGGACGAAAATTTGCTCCGGGTGGTGGCTCCTGACGTCGGTGGTGGCTTTGGCGTCAAAATCGGCATGTTCCCCGAAGACGCCGCTGTGGCCGCCCTGGCCCGCCTGCACCGCATCCCGTTGATGTGGCTCGAAGGGCGTATCGAGCATATGACCGCCACCACCCATGGCCGTGGCCAAGTGGGCGAATTCAGCTGTGCGGTACGGGCTGATGGCACCGTCGAAGCCTTGCGCTTCCATATCGTTGCCGATATCGGCGCCTACCCCATGGCTGCCGGTTTGCCCAATCTGACCGGCATGATGGCCGTGGGCGTCTACAAAATCCCCGTCATCGATGGCACCATTGATTGTGTCTATACCAATACCACCCCCGTGGCCGCCTACCGTGGCGCTGGCCGCCCCGAAGCCGCCTATTACATCGAGCGCATGATGGATGCCGTGGCCGACGAATTGGGCATCGACCCCGTGCAGGTGCGCCGCGTCAACTTCATCGAACCCCATCAGTTCCCCTACAAAACTCCTACCGGTCCCTTGTACGACAGTGGTGAATATGACCGTGCCATCAGCAAATTGGTCGAGGTCAGCAACTACCCGGCCCTGCTGGCCGCCCAAGCCCAACGCCGTGCCGACTATGCCGCTGGCAAAAGCGATACCTTGCTGGGGTTGGGATTTGCCTGCTACGTCGAAATGTGTGGCTTTGGCCCGTACGAAAGCGCTACCGTGCGCGTCGAGCCCAACGGCACCGTGACCGTCTTTACCGGTACGTCGCCCCATGGCCAAGGCTTGTATACCACCTTTGCCCAGATTGTGGCAGACCAGCTGGGGGCCGATTTCAATAACGTGATTGTCAAATCGGGCGATACGTCCAACACTCCCATGGGCCAAGGCACCATGGGGAGCCGGAGCCTCGCGATTGGTGGTGGCGCCTTGGTCGAGACCATTAAATTGGTGCGTGCCAAAGCCATCAAAATCGCCGCCCATATGCTCGAAGCTGCCCCCGAAGATGTGGAGTTTGCCGAAGGGCGCTATAGCGTCAAAGGCGCTCCCGATAGCGGACTCACGTTGGTGCAAATCGCCAAACGGGCCTACACCGACAAGTTGCCCGAAGGGGTGACGTCGGGGTTGGACGCCACCGAGTTTTTCCGTCCCGCCGAATTAATCTACCCCTTCGGCGCCCATTTGGCGGTGGTCGAAGTCACCCCCGCCACCGGCGAAGTACGGGTCGCCCAGTACTATACCGTCGACGACTGCGGTCCGCGCATCAGCCCCATGCTGGTCGCAGGGCAGGTCCACGGCGGCTTGGCACAAGGGATTGGCCAGGCCTTGTACGAAGAGGTGGTCTATAGCGAAAACGGCCAGATGTTGAGTGGCTCGTTGATGGACTATGCCTTGCCCCGCGCCGACAACTTCCCCGATTTTGTGCTGGACAAAACCGAAACCCCCACGCCCCTCAATCCGTTGGGCGTCAAGGGTATCGGTGAGGCCGCCACCGTCGGTTCGACTCCTGCCACTGCCAATGCCGTCGTCGATGCCGTGGCCCACCTCGGCGTGACCGCCATGGATATCCCGATGCGCCCCGAGCGCGTATGGCGTACCATCGCCGCAGCTACGGCCACAGTCTAAGCGGATTTGCTGAATAGCCTACGCCGTTGTGATGATGCGCAGTCATCATAACGGCGTCATCGTGTGGAGTGCGTATGCACCAATTACCTGCTGATATTGTGACCATCGACACCCTGCATCTCGGGCGTAGTGGCACCATCGCCTGCTACCTGATTCGCGGGAGCGTGCCGATGTTGGTTGATCCCGGCCCTGCGGTCTGCCTCCCGGCGTTGACTGCCGCGCTGGCCACGTATGATTTGACCCTGGCCGACATCGGCGCCGTGTTGCTGACCCACATCCACCTCGACCACGCCGGCGCCATTGGCAGCCTGCTGGTGGCCAATCCCCAGCTGGTGGTCTATGTGCACCAGCGCGGCGCCCCGCATCTCATCGACCCGTCTAAACTCCTACGCAGTGCCACTCGGATTTATGGCGATGCTATGGCCACGCTGTGGGGCGATTTTTTGGCCGTTCCCGTAGAGCAAATGATCCAACTGGCGGGAGGCGAACTCATCACCATCGGTGACCAGCAATTCACCGTCATCGACGCTCCCGGGCATGCCATCCACCACCTGATCTATGTGCGCCAATCCGACCAGGTAGCGTTTGTGGGTGATACCGCCGGCATTCGTATGACTGGCTACACCTATGTGCGCCCGGCCACGCCGCCCCCCGACATCGACCTCGAGGCCTGGGATGCGACGTTGGCTACCCTGCGTACCTTCCAGCCTAGCGCACTCTGTCTGACCCATTTTGGGGCGGTATTTGATGTGGAAAATCATCTGGCCGCGGTACAACGCAATAACTGGACTTGGGCCCAATTGATTCGCGGTTGGATGGCGGCCGGCGTGCCCGACGCCGACCAAATCGGCTTGTTACGGGCCGCCGCCACCGCCGAAATGGGTGCAGAAGCGACTCCCGAGGGGATTGCTGCCTACCAAAAAGGGGCCTCGGTCGAAATGAGTTGGCAGGGCTTGACGCGCTACTGGCAACGCAAAATCGCCCCGCCCGCCTAGCGCATTTTTCCCTGTTGGAAAGGTTGACTATGCCCGCTCCCTTGGCGCAGATTACGGCGCACATTGCCCAACAACCCGCCCTGCAATTGGCCCATACCACCACCGCACCGCACCTGCATATCGCTGGGGTGCGCAAAGCGGTGGTGGCGCCGTGGCTGGCGGCCTATGCGGTACAGGCGACGCAGCCCATGGTGCTGGTGGTCGCCTCCCCCGACGACGCCCAGCGCATCTGTGACGATGTGGCGCAATGGCTGCCCGATTACCCCGTCTACCACTTTGTGCCCAATGACGCCATCCCCTACGAGCCGATGGCGCCGGGCGTCGACACCACTGCCGCCCGCTTGCGCGCTTTGTATGCGTTGCAACAAACCACCACGCCGGCGCTGGTAGTTACCTCGGTGCGGGCTTTGTTGCAACCCACCCTCGCGCCGGCCGATTTGCAAGCGGCCAGTGTGACCATTGCACTAGGGCAACGCCTCGACCCGCTCCAATTGCTCCGGCGCTGGCAGGCGGTAGGCTACCGCCCGAGTGCGTCGGTAAGCGAGCCCGGCGACCTCAATCGCCGTGGCGGGATTGTCGATATTTTCCCGTTGCAATCACCCCAACCACTACGCATCGAATTTTTTGGTGACGAAATCGACAGTCTGCGTCTGTTTGATCCCGTCACCCAACGCAGTACCGACACGCTCCAGACCATCACCATCGGTCCCGCCCACGAATACGCCTATAGTCGCTTGCCAGACGTGTTGGCCTGGCTCGATGCCCAAGACATCAGCATGCTCCGCGACGAAGCCCGCCGCGAATGGCAACAATTCGTCGAGCGCCTGCGCCACGACGAACGCTTCGAAGGGCGCTCGTTGTTGGCGCCGTTTTTTGCTGACCAGCAGATCCAAGCCAGCCTGCTCGATTATTTGCCGGCCACGGCGCCCTTGCTGGTGAGCGAGCCGGTGTTGGTGGCCCAAATGGCCAGCGAATATAGTTACCAGCACGAGCAACGCCGCCTCCAACATGTCCAAAACGGCGAATTGCCGCCCTGGTACCCCACCGTGGTCTTGCCGTGGCGAGAATTGTTGACCCGCGACGGGGTGGCTCCCATCATCCATTTGGCGCATGCTGACCTAGCCTTTGGCGAACTCTTGGCGGCGGCCGAGGTACAATCCTTGCCCAGCGAGTTGTTTCGCGGCGTCGATTTATATGGCGGCCGCCTCAAAGAATTAGTCATTGACATAAGTCAGCGCCTCGCGGCGGCCCAACAGGTCTTTTTGGTGACGCCCCAAGCCGCTCGCCTGCACGAAATGGTGGTCGAAACGGGGAGCGACGTCAGTAATCTGCACGTGGTGCACGCCGCCATCGATGCCGGCTGGTCGTCGCCGTTGTTGGGGCTGACCGTCTATAGCGACGCCGAGATTTTTGGCTGGACACAACGCCGCACCCCTGCCAAACCCAAACGCGCCGAGCGCGACGACCGCCACAGCCAAGAGCGGGCGGCGTTTTTGCGTGGGCTCCAAGCAGGCGACCATGTAGTGCACATCGAGCATGGGATTGCCGTCTACGAAGGGATGATTCGCCGCACCATCGACAACATCGAGCGCGAATACCTCAACCTGCGCTATGCCGCCGGCGACCGCCTGTATGTGCCCGTCGACCAAGTCGACCGCGTGTCGCGCTACATCGGCTCTGGCGACGCTGAGCCCACCTTGACCCGCCTCGGCACCCAAGAATGGGAGCGCGCCAAACGCAAAGCGCGTAAATCGGTCGAAGACCTGACCGACGAATTGTTGGCCATCTACGCCAAACGGAGCACCAGCAAAGGCTTCGCCTTTGCCCCCGACAATCAGTGGCAACGCGAATTCGAGGCGGCCTTCCCCTATACCGAAACCAGCGGGCAAATCAATGCCCTCACCGATGTCAAACACGACATGGAATCTGACCGTCCCATGGATCGTTTGGTGTGTGGTGATGTGGGGTTTGGCAAAACAGAAGTGGCACTGCGAGCCGCCTTCAAGGCCATCCAAGATGGCAAGCAAGTCGCCGTGCTGGTGCCCACCACCGTGCTGGCCCAACAACACTACGAAACCTTTAGCCGGCGCATGGCGGCGTTCCCGTTCAAAATCGAACTGATTTCACGCTTCCGCAACGCCAAACAGCAAGCCGATATCATCGCCGGCACCGCCCGCGGCACCGTCGATGTGCTCATCGGCACACACCGGATTTTGTCCAACGATGTCCAATTCAAAGACCTGGCCTTGTTGATTGTCGACGAAGAACAGCGCTTTGGGGTGCGCCACAAAGAGCGCCTCAAGCAACTCAAAGCAGGCATCGACGTGCTGACCCTGACGGCCACGCCCATCCCGCGCACCTTGCACATGTCGCTGGCGGGGATTCGCGATTTGAGCGTCATCGAGACCCCCCCCGAAGATCGCATGCCCGTCAAAACCTACCTCATCCAGCGTGACGAACGCCAAATCAAAGATGCCATCGAGCGCGAGCTCGAGCGCGACGGCCAAGTCTATGTGGTGCACAACCGTGTGCAATCGATATATCACCTAGCCGATGTGGTGCAACGCCTCGTGCCCCACGCCAAAATCGGTGTCGGCCATGGGCAGTTGGGTGAGCACCAACTCGAACGGGTCATGCTCGATTTTTATACCGGCAAAACCAATGTGCTGATTTGTACGACTATCATCGAAAACGGCCTCGATGTGCCGTCGGCCAATACCATCATCATCGACGATGCCCCCTTTTATGGCTTGGCACAACTCTACCAGCTCCGTGGTCGGGTGGGGCGGAGCACCCAACGGGCCTATTGCTACCTGTGTATTCCCCCTGGCCGACCATTGACCGTCGAGGCTCACGAGCGCCTACAAGCCATCCAAGAAGCGACAGAGCTGGGCGCCGGTTTCCGCATTGCCATGCGCGACCTCGAGATTCGCGGTGCCGGTAATGTGCTGGGCGCCGAACAAAGTGGCCAAATCGCCGCCGTGGGCTTTGACCTCTACTCCCGCCTGCTCGAGCAGGCCGTGCGCGCCATGAAGCTGCGTTTCGACCAACAACAAGCCACACCCGTGGCGACGACGCCATCGACGCCGATGCGTTCGCCTGCGGCGACCAGGACGAGGCTGCCGGGCGCGATGGTTTCGGGGGCCTGGCGCAGGACGGTGCCGTCGGGTTGCAGGATTGCCGCGTCGCTCGCGCGCAAAGTGAGGAGGTTTTCGGCGGCCTGGCGGGCGCGGCCGCGGGCGAAATGGTCGAGCACGCGGCCGATGAGAAGAAAGAAGAGGAGCGAGATCGCGCTGTCGAAATAGGCGTGGTCCTCGCCGTTGATGGTCTCGATCAGGCTCGTGGCGGTGACGAGGAGGACGCCGATGGAGACCGGGACGTCCATGTTGGTGCGGCCCTGGCGCAGTGCGGCGAAGGCGGAGCGGAAGAAGGGCTGCCCGGCATAGGCGATGGCGGGCATGGCGACGAGGGCGGAGACCCAGTGCATCAGTTCGCGGGTGGCGGGGCCCATGCCCTGCACGAGCCCGGCCCAGACGGCGATGGAGGCGAGCATGACGTTGGCGGCGGCGAAGCCGGCCACTGCGAGGCAGCGGACGAGGTGTTTGCCGGTACGGTCGGCAGCGGCGCAAGCGCGTTCCACCGCTTTTTCA
>CALFIC010000097.1 GCA_937876225.1 uncultured Chloroflexota bacterium
TCACCACTACAACAAAAGAAGGAAGACTACACCAACGCCCTCACCGCACTGCGCGCCGACCCCACCAATCCCGCCCTCCACGAGCAAGCGTTGCATCGCGGGCGTATTTATGCGGCGGCTACGCGTGAAAATAAAGCCGTCACGCTATTTGACGAAACCGCCTTGGCCAACGATATCCGTGCGGTGACGGCCAACGCCACCCAGACAACCGTGCCGGTAGTGGCATCTGCCGCCACAGTCCCATCTCAATCTATCGACGATCGCATCAACGCCCTCCTCAAAATGAAAGCCAGCGGGCTGATTACCGATGCCGAATTCGACCAAAAGCGCAAAGAGCTGTTGGATAGTATTTAGCTTTGCAGCCGACACTCACCCCTTCCTCTACCGAGGTTTTTACCAACCGCACGGAGATTGCACTGACGCTCGCGCGTCCATGCAATGACGTAGGGGGGCGAGGATTGTCCCACCCAACGTCATTCCATGCCGGGTGCTATGGCACCCGTAGCGTGGAATCTCTGTGGCTTGCCTTTGGGATTACCCCTGCTACCGAGGTCTTTACCAACCGCACGGAGATTGCACGGACGCTCGCGCGTCCATGCAATGACGTGGGGTGGGGAAACTTCCAACTTCACTTCATCCTTCCGACTTCATGCTTCCTACTTCGCATCATGCTTCCTACTTCGCACCGCGTCATTGTATGACGCCCATGGACACACTCACCCCTTCCTCATGCAAATCTGGCTACAATACTCACAGGAATGCACGTAGGAGGGAGTGACGATGCGCATAGCAATCATAGCGGTACTGGTACTCGCAGTACTGTATATCATTAATGGTGGGTCTGTGGCGCTCGAGGCCTTTTTGCGGGCCCAACGCCCAATCCCCGATGGTGGTCGCGTACAGGAGGCTGAAATGATTAATTTTGCAGATGCAATGGCAGTGGCTGCCTGGTATAGTCGCAACGACGATGTGATGGGTGGGATTAGTCAGAGTACCTTGGTGGCCAGCGATGCAGGCAGTGCTATTTTCCAAGGGGTGGTGCGCGCCGAAAACAACGGCGGCTTCGCTACCGTCCAGACCGATTTCGCACCGGCCCGCAATCTGCAGGTCTACGACGGCCTGCAATTACGCGTGCGTGGCGACGGCAAAAAATATGGCATCTACTTGCGTACCGACCAGCGCATGGCGGTCTATCAGGCGACCTTTGTGACCACACCGGCCACCTGGCAGACGGTGCGCTTGGCGTGGCGTGACTTTGTGCCAACCCGCTTTGGGCAGGTGGTGGTGGCCCCCGCACTCGACCCTCGGAGCATCCAGTCGCTCAGTCTGTTGATCGAGTTCAAGCAATTCGGTCCCTTTGCCCTCGAAGTCAAACATATCGGGGTGTTTGAGGAGTGAGATTGTCGGGGCGCCGTCGTCGGGGCTCAGGGATCATTCAGGGTGCGAGGCATGCCTCGCACGTGCGATTGTGGGGCGCCCTGTGTCGGAGATTGTCGGGGCGCAAGGATCATTCAGGGTGCGCGGCATGCCACGCACGTGCGATTGTGGGGCGCCCTGTGTCGGAGATTGTCGGGGCGCAGGGATGATTGAGGGTGCGAGGCATGCCATGCACGTGCGATTGGGGGGCGCCCTGTGTCGGAGATTGTTGGGGCGTCATAGTTCGGGCGTCATTGCATGGCGCCCTTTTCACATGTTATATAATGATTAATAGGTTGTTTATATGTTGAGGAGCATCATGTCACCACTCGACCACCTCGTGCAGTCTGATCCCGCAATTGCTCGTTTGATCGTCGGCGAAGCTCGCCGGCAGCGCGATGGCCTTGAGCTCATCGCCAGCGAAAACTACACCAGTCGCGCAGTGATGGAGGCGCAGGGGTCAGTGTTGACCAATAAATATGCCGAAGGCTATCCGGGCAACCGCTACTACGGTGGCTGTGAATGGGTCGACCAAGTCGAAAACATCGCCCGCGATCGTGTCAAAGAAGTCTTTGGCGCTGCCTATGCCAACGTGCAACCCCACTCCGGTACCCAAGCCAACGCCGCTGTCTACTTCACCTTCCTCAATCCCGGCGACAAAGTGCTGGGCATGAACCTCGCCATGGGTGGCCATTTGACCCACGGCTCACCGGTGAATTTTTCGGGCAAAATGTATAACTTCGCCCAATATGGCATCGATATGGAAACTGGCTTCATCGATTACGAAAACGTCCTCGAGATGGCCGAGCGCGAGCGCCCCAAACTCATCACCGTGGGCGCTAGCACCTATTCCCGCTCTATCGACTACGCCAAATTCCGTGAAATTGCTGACCACGTAGGCGCCTTTTTGTTCGCCGACATCGCCCACCCTGCCGGGTTGATTGCCGCCGGCCACTTGCCCAGTCCCATCCCCTATGCCCACGTGGTGACGTCAACCACCCACAAAACCTTGCGCGGACCCCGCGGCGGGATTATTTTGATGGGTCAAGATTTCGAGAACCCCTTCGGCCAAAAAGCCGCCAAAAGTGGTCGTACCTTGATGATGTCGGAAGTGCTCGACAAAATGGTCATCCCCGGCGCCCAAGGGGGTGCCTTGATGCACGTGGTAGCTGCCAAAGCCGTGGGCTTCGCCGAAAACCTGCGCCCAGACTTCAAAGACTACGCCGCCTTGGTCATTGCCAATGCCCAAGCCTTGGCCGCCAGCATGATGAAGCGGGGCTACTATGTGTTGTCTGACGGTACCGACAACCACTTGTTGATGGTCGATTTGCGCCGCAACAAGCCCACCATTAGCGGCAAACAAGCCCAAGAAGTGCTCGACGCCGCCCATATCACCACCAACAAAAACGTCGTCCCCAACGACGACCGCTCGGCCTTGGTTACCTCGGGCATCCGCCTCGGCACCCCGGCCATGACTACGCGTGGCATGAAGCCCGAACACATGGATGTGGTTGCTGGCTTGATCGATCGCGTGCTCAGCAACATCGACAACGAGACCGTGATTGCCCAAGTACGCAACGAAATCGTCGAATGGTGCAAACAATTCCCCGTCCCGGCCGTCGGCGATTTTGTGGGAATCGAGGTATAACATGACGCACCCCCGTATCGCCATGATTGGTGCCGGCATGATGGGCGAAGCCATGATTAGTGGCCTCATCAATAACGGCATTCCTGCTAGCAATATCACCGCTTCAGAGCCCCGCGCCGACCGTCGTACCGCCATGCATGCCCAATACGGCATCACCATGGTGGTGAGCAACGGCGAAGCCGTGGTCGATGCCGACGTGGTGGTGTTTGCCATCAAACCACAAATGGTGGCCGGCGTATTGCCCGAACTGCAAGGGGTCATCCCGGCCGGTGCCGTGGTCTTGTCGATTATGGCGGGTATCACCATCGCTACCCTGCGTGACGGTCTCAACCACCCGGCCGTGGTACGCGCCATGCCCAACACCCCCGCCATGATTGGCGCCGGGATTTCGGGTTGGACCGCTGCCCCGGCCGTCAGTGCCAGCCAAAAAGCCTTGGCGCAACAGGTGCTCGAATCGTTTGGGCATGCCGTCTATGTCGACGACGAGCACTATATCAACCATGTCACCGCCATTTCAGGCAGTGGCCCGGGCTACGTCTTCCTCATCCTCGAAGCAATGATCGACGCTGGCGTGGCTATCGGATTGCCCCGTCCCTTGGCCAAACAACTGGCCGAACAAAACTTGCTCGGCTCGATGCGCTATGCCATGGCCAGCCCCAAGCACCCCGCCGAGCTTCGTAACGACGTTACCTCGCCGGCAGGTACCACCGCTGCCGGCCTCAACGCCATGGAAAAAGCCGGCTTGCGCAGTGCCATCAGCGATGGTGTGCGGGCCGCCTTTGACCGCTCGATCGAATTGGGGAAGCCCAAACATTGACCTCCCACTCCCTGCCCCCCTCCCAATGGCGCGCCTCGACCACTACGGTGGCGGGGCGCGTGGTGCAATATCACACGCGCCCAGGGCTGCCCGGCGGCCTCGAGGTCTCGCCGGCTGCGCTGTGGTTGGCCCACGAATGCGCCAAATACGCCGATCCCGTGCTGTCTGTCGATGTGGCTTTTGGCCTGCCGGCGCTGGCCTTCCCCACACGCCACAACGCCGTGCTGACCCGTCATGCCGGTGTGGCAGCCAGTATCGCCCACACGGCGCCGGCGCTGACGATTATCAGTGATGGCAACACGCTGGCGCCCGCCCATTACCAGACCATCCTCATCGAAGTGCCCCCCACCCGCGAAGCCTGGCGCCAGCGCCTCTGTCAGGTCTGGCCGGCCTTGGCGCCGGGGGGCGTGCTTATCGCCTGTGGTGCTAACGACGCCGGTGGCAAAATCGCCGCCAGTGATGTCAAGGCACTGTTTGGGCGTTGCAATGAGCAATCCAAGTATCACCAGCGCCTAGTGACCGCCATCAAACCTGCCGCCCTTGCTAGTCAGCCACCCTGGTTTGCGCAGCCGGGCATCGCTCGTGACACTTGGACCCACATCGAATCCCACGGGCGGCGCTATGTCAGCCAAGCGGGGGTCTTTGCCCACGACCGCGTCGATGCCGGTAGCGCCTTGTTGTGCCAGCATTTGCCGGTGCTCGCCGGTCAGCGCGTGCTGGATTTGGGGGCCGGGGCGGGGATTTTGGGGGGCTGGGCCCTCGATGCCGGTGCCGCCCTGGTCGACCTCATCGACGTCGATGCCCACGCCGTGGCCAGCATGCGCCACACCTTTGCCGATTGTCCTGCCGTGCGGGTGGCCTGGGGCGACCTGCTCGACGGCCTGCCCTGGGCGCAACAATACGATGTAGTGCTGAGCAATCCCCCCTTCCATGCCGGCAAACAGCACGACGACGCCATGGTGCGGGCCTTTGTGGCTACTGCCGCCCAGCACCTCGCTAGTGACGGCGCCATCTGGCTGGTGGCCAACGCATTTTTGCCCTATCGCGCGCTGCTCAGCACCTACTTTGGCGATGTCACTAGTGTCGCCACCACCCCCGCCTACCAAATCATCCGGGCCAGTCAGCCGTTGTAGGGTTTCTTTTTTTGGAAAAACAGGTGGGGTGCGGTCGGTGAATTTGCCACAACACATCCGTTCAGTTGCACACAGTTCGTGGGGCGCTATCACGCGCGGAATTTGATACAATAACAGTAGACGTCGCACACGAGGAGTATTTCCATGCAATTTGACCACATAGATGATTTGCAACAGGCCCTAGCCCAACACAACTATATCTCAGACCGTTCGTTGACCACGGCGCTTTTTTTGGCGCTCAAGCTCCACAAGCCAATCTTGCTCGAAGGTGAAGCGGGCGTCGGCAAAACCGAAATCGCCAAAACATTGACCACCATCCTCGGCACCGAGCTGATCCGTTTGCAATGCTACGAAGGCCTCGATGCCTCGACGGCTATTTACGAATGGAATTACCCCCGCCAGTTGTTGCAGATCCGTATGGCCGAGACCCAAGGGAGCGACAAAGCCGCCAATATTTTCACCCGCGAATTCCTCATCCAGCGCCCCTTGCTCCATGCCATCGACGGCGGGCATACCCAAGCCCCCGTGCTTTTGATCGACGAGCTCGACCGCGCTGACGAAGAATTCGAAGCCTTTTTGTTGGAGTTGTTGTCGGACTGGCAAATCACCATCCCTGAATTAGGCACCATCAAAGCCAAATATCCCCCCATCGTGATTATCACCAGCAATCGTACCCGTGAAGTCCACGACGCCCTCAAGCGCCGCTGTCTGTTCCACTGGGTCGATTACCCCACCCTCGACAAAGAGTTAACTATTTTGGCCGCCCGTGTGCCCAACATCAACCAAACCTTGGCGCGTCAGATTGTGGTCTTTGTCCAAGAGCTCCGGCGCCTCGATTTGTTCAAAATCCCCGGTGTAGCCGAGACCATCGACTGGGCCAATGCCTTGGTGGCACTCAATACCACGGCGCTGACTCTCGAGACCGTCGACGATACCCTGGGCGCCATCCTCAAGTACCAAGACGACCTGCAACAAGTCAAGGGCGAGGCGGTCAAAGCCTTGCTGGCGCGAGTCAATTCACTATGAGCGACGGTCACATCAGTGCCCATCTGGTCGGGTTTGTCCATCTGTTGCGCAGTATGGGCATCCAGGTTGGTAGCGGTCAACTCATCGACCTCGCCCAGGGGTTGACGTTTGTATCGTTGACCGACCGCGAAGCCTTGCGCGACGCGGCGCGCTGTACATTGATTACCAAACCCGAAGATTTGCCGTTGTTCGAAGCCGCCTTTGGCTTTTACTTCCGGCCGATTTCGGGTTTTGACCCGGCTCAAATGGCCATCCCGGTGGTGCGCATCCCGCAACGACCACTGCGCATTCCCCGCAAAAAGCCAGTGGCTGGGGAGAACCCCGAAGACGACAGTAGCGATACCGAAGAGCACAAAGTGGGCGTGACGTTGGCCTATAGCGCCAGCGAAACCTTGCGCACCCGCGATTTTGGGAGCTTTAGTTACGACGAAGTCCAGCAAGCGCGCGTCATGATGCGCCAAATGCGTTGGCGCCCTGCCATGCGCCGTACCCGCCGCACCCAGCGCACCAAGCAACGGGGGCGGGTCGATATGCGCCGGATTATCCGTGATAGCCTGCGGTTTGGCGGCGAGCCGGTGCATTTGGCTTACCGTCGTCCCCGCCAACGCCAGCGCCCTTTGGTGGTGCTGTGTGATATTAGTGGCTCGATGGATCGTTATAGCCGCATGTTGTTGCAGTTTGTGCATACCCTCAACGACGGCGTGGGCATGGTCGAATCGTTTGTCTTTGGCACGCGCTTGACGCGGGTGACCCGCTTGTTGCGCTCCAAAGATGTCGATGAGATCGGAAGAGCACACGTCTGAACTCCAGTCACCGATGTTTATCTCGTA
>CALFIC010000098.1 GCA_937876225.1 uncultured Chloroflexota bacterium
ATCATCGCCATCAACCAAAACGCCACTAATTGCCACCCCAGCGACGGTGCCGATATCACAGGGTTGGCCACCACCCCCTACAAAAAAAGGACTCTGATCAACAGTAAATGCACCATCCATCACCGCCTGCACCGTGGCGGTGGTGGTGACGCATTGGTCGTCATGCAAATAAATGCGCTGGGTGCTCATGCCAGCGCCTGCCGTTGCCGGCGCCGCACCAGCAACCACAGCACCACAATCAGCGACACCGCGGCAATCGTCACCATCACGACAGGGATAATCAAGGCCAGGACTGAGGTCGTGAGCGACCCAAATACTTCCCCCGTGGCCATAATCGGATTACCGAGCCCGGCGGTAGTAGCCGTCGATACGCCACGTACCAACGATTTGCCCACATGCAACGAACCAGCAATCCCGCCGCCAGCAATAATCGCCAACGACCAGCGCAGCCACTCGTCCATGCCCACCACCATCGAGGCGGTCAAAATCGTGCCGGCAATCACTGCGGCTGGTGAACCAATCACATCCAAGGCATGGTCAACTACGGGAATGTAGTAAGCCAACACTTCGGTGATACTCGCCACCACAAACACCGCCAAGGCAGGCCAACTCGATAGCCACGCAAAATCAGGAGCGACGTGCAATGCCCCCAACTTAACGGCGATACCAGCCACCAAAAACGGCACAAAAATCCGGAAACCGACCGCGGCACTTAGGGCCACGCCGGTAATTGCGCCCAACAAAATCAACCCATATTCTGTCGTAAATACCATTCTCTGACTCCTCATGCGCCATACTATTTTTGACATAGATCCGCACACACGCCCATGGTAATTAACCAATTGTATTTGCAACGGAGCGTAGTTACCAATCACCGTGCATCCACATTTGGTCAATCACTCGTCATAGTGCACTTTTGCATAATAATGTGCATAGTACGGTTGTGATTGTCTTAATGTTGCATCGATATGACGAGTATATGCGCTAATTTATGCGTAATTGCCACTCCTACGCCGGCTGGAAGCCTTGCGATACCAGCCATTCATACCAGCGGTCAATCCAATAATCACACGGCAGATGGCGCGTCATCATGCCGAAGCCATGCCCACCACCGGCATAGGCGTGCACCTCGACCGGGACCTGTGCCATCTGCCAGGCCTTGGTGAGATTCGCCACACTATCCAAAATAATGGCGCCGAATTCATCATCATTGGCAAGCGCAATAAACATCGGTGGCGCATCGGCGGGGGGGATGATTTCTTCGAACCAAACCGGATAAATCGGCGCCGCAAAGTTGGGCCGACTATCGGTCGTATAGTGCAACATCGCCGTAGTCGTGACATGCCCACCCGCCGAAAAGCCCATAATCCCTACCCGTTGTTCATTAATCCGCCAAGCACTGGCGTTGCGCCGTACCACCCGGATCGCCTCGAGGGCATCGGCTCGCATCGCCGGGTCGTGGGCTGCCGCCAAGCGCCGCATTTCTTGCGGGTCTGACAACTTGGCACTCAGATACGCAGCATGTGCTTGGTCGTCGGCAGGAGTAGGCAACAAGCGATACTTCAAAATAATCGCCGCAATCCCACGGGCATTGAGCCAGCGCGCCACATCGTGGCCTTCGTGATCGATAGCCAAAATATGATAGCCACCTCCGGGGCAAACCACCACCGCCGTGCCCGTGGCAATCGCTGGGTCGGGCAAATAGACGATGATGCTGGGGGTAGTGACATTGCGTACCTGCCCAAATGGCGTACCGACTTGTGACAAACCCACGAACTCTTTTTCGGGCAAGGCATCTGCAGGCACGGCAATCGTCCCCGCGGGCCATAACGGCAATACAAATGGCGTGGTCATCGGCGTCTTCCCTTTCACATACATGTTGGTATGTCACCATTGTAAATGCATTTCTAGTGCTACAATACCAATAATTATCTTTTTGTGAAGGATACGTACACTCATGGCCAAAGAAGGAATTACCGCTCGTGCCAAGGATTATGCCCAGTGGTACCTCGACATCGTGCGTGAAGCCGATTTAGCCGATTACGCCGAAGTCGTGCGCGGCTGTATCGTTTTTAAACCGACTGGTTATGCCGTCTGGGAACACATCCAAGCCGGCCTCGATGCCCGCATCAAAGAAACTGGCCACGTCAACGCCTACTTCCCCTTGCTCATCCCCAAAAGCTTCTTGATGAAAGAAGCCGAGCACGTCGAGGGCTTTGCCCCCGAAGTGGCCGAAGTCACCCATGCCGGTGGCGAAAAATTGACCGAACCCTATGTGATTCGCCCCACCTCCGAAACCATCATTGGCTACTTCTATGCCAAATGGGTACGCAGCTACCGCGATTTGCCCATCCTCATCAACCAATGGGCCAACGTCATGCGCTGGGAAATGCGCACCCGCCCCTTTTTGCGCACCGCCGAATTCCTCTGGCAAGAAGGCCATACCGTCCATGCCAGTGAGGCCGAAGCCGAAGCCGAAACCTTGATGATCCTCCACGACGTCTATGCCGACTTTGTCGAAAAAGAGATGGCCGTGCCCGTCATCCGTGGGCTCAAAACCGAGAAAGAAAAGTTCCCCGGTGCCCTGCGCTCCTACTGCATCGAAGCCATGATGCAAGATGGTCGCGCCTTGCAAGCGGGCACGTCGCACAACCTCGGCCAAAACTTCGCCAAGGCTTTTGACATCACCTATACCGACCACAACAACACCGTCCAACACGCCTGGACCACCAGCTGGGGCGTCAGCACCCGCCTCATCGGCGCCCTCATCATGGCTCATAGTGACGACGACGGTCTCATCGTGCCGCCTCGCCTTGCTCCCGTCCAAGTGGTGGTAGTGCCGATTTTCAAAAACGACGCCGAAAAAACAGTGGTCATGGAAGCCGTCAAACGCATCACTTCCGGGTGGAAGGGCAAGATTCGCTTCAAAATCGACGAGCGCGAGCATCTCTCCCCAGGCTTCAAATTCAACGAATGGGAAGTCAAAGGGGTGCCCGTACGCATCGAAGTCGGTCCCAAGGATGTCGACAAAGGTACCGTCGCCCTCGCTCGCCGCGATATCCCCGGCCGTGATGGCAAAAGCTTTGTCGCCCAAGAAGGGCTCACCGAGCGGATTGTTACCCTGCTCGACGACATCCAAACGGCGCTCTACGAGCGTGCCTTGGCCTTCCGCGCCGAACGGAGCAAAACCGTCACCAGCTACGACGAACTCAAAGCCCAAATCGAAACCGGCTTCGCCTATTGTTGGTGGGATGGCTCCGTCGAAGATGAAAAACGCATCCAAGACGAAACCCGCGCCACCATCCGCTGTATCCCCATCGACCAACCCCAAGGTGGCGGTACCTGCGTCTATACCGGGCGCCCCGCCAAAACCATGGTCGTATTCGCCCGTTCATACTAAATCCCAGACGGATGTTGGAGAGCGTGATTTATCCGCTCCCCAACATCCGTCTCTCTATCTATTGAGGAGTACCCGATGCCAACGATTCGCTCAATCGAAGCCCACCACAAAGCGGCCATCTCGTTGCTCTGGCAACCCCTCGATGGCATGCCCGCCACCGGCTATAATGCCGAACGCCAAGTCAAAACCGCTAGTGTCATCAAATTGCCCATCTTTGTGCATGTGGCCCTGCTGGTCGAAAGCGGTGCACTCTCGTGGGATCAACGCCTCACCCTGCAAGACAGTGACCACACCCCAGGTGCAGGGGTGCTCAAACTCATGAACGCCGGCTTACAACCTACCCTGCGTGATTTGGCCGTATTAATGATGGTTATTTCTGACAATACCGCAACCAATATGCTGATTGATTTGCTGGGAATCGATGCCATCAATCAACGCATCCAGTCACTCGGGCTCACCCAGACGCGCCTCAATCGCAAAGTCTTTGCCCCCAATACGCCGGAATGCATGCCATGGGGACTTGGCGTTACCAGCCCGCGCGACATCGTACATTTGCTCACCGCAATTGTGCGGGGCGACATCGGCAACAACCAAACCAATCAATTCATCCGTGACACCCTCGCCGGCCTACAAGATCGTGCTGGCATCCCCCGTGGCCTGCCTCGTGACTGGCGCTATGCCGGCAAAACCGGCAGTGACGATGATTTGCGCAACGATTGTGGGATTATTACTCGCCCCGATGGCAGCCATATCGTGGTGGCCTGCTTCGTGCAATCACTCGACGAAGCCCCCAGCACCGCCGACCACCCCGGCCTCGTAGCCCTTGGCCAAGTCGCCAAGGTAATGGCATAACATTTTTACCAAGGAAAATACACGATTATGCGTCTGATGCCAATCTTGACATCGCCCCGCCTGACCATCCGTGCGTTTACCGCCAGCGATCTCGATGCCGCAGTCGCCGTGTTTGATATTGGCTATAGCGACCGCACTGCGACCACACCAGAGGCGATCGTCAAACGCCAAGCCTGGCTGGACTATATCATCGCCAACGAGCAACAACTCGCCACCCTCGACCAGCCTCCCTACGGCGAACGCGCCATCGTTGATACCGCCACCCAACAAGTCATCGGCGCCATCGGATTTGTGCCGTGTGTCGATCAATTTGGGCTGGTAGGGATTGGTCACAACGACGGCTATAGTCACGCCGAAGTCGGTTTATTTTGGACTATCATCCCCGCCCAGCGCCGCCACGGTTATGCCAGCGAAGCAGCCCGCATGATGATCGACTACGCCATTACAACACTCGGGCTACGGCGTATTATCGCCACCACCGAGCACGACAACATCGGCTCCCAAGGCGTCATGCGCGCGATTGGGATGGATATCCGCACCAATCCCCATGATCAACCGCATTGGCTCCAAGTAGTAGGCGTCTATGAACCGCAACGGCGCCCCCAATTGCTGGCCAACGGAATGACGATGCGCCTCATTACGCTCGGCGATTTAGCTGACTTGATTACCCTGTGGCGCGTAGCGGGGCTCAAAATCAGTCCCACCGATACCGTAACCGGATTACGCCGCCATATTGGTGTGTCGGTGCATTTGGCACTCGCACTTTGTACCCCCGACGGCACGATCATCGGGTCCGTGTTAGGCAGTGACGATGGCCGGCGGGGCTGGGTCAATCACCTCGCCATCCACCCCGACTACCAAGGTCAAGGATTGGGTCGCCTCCTCATCGAGACCATCACGACTCGACTCAAAGCCCAAGGTTGCGAAAAAATCAATCTACTGATTACCGGTGCCAACCAAAAAGTCATCCCATTCTATCAAGCCAACGGCTTTGGCTTTGACGACATCATCTACATGACCAAATGGATTACTGGCGATGTATAAATCAGCGCGTCGTCTGTGGTATATCATCACCTGGCTGGTGTGGCTCAGTAGTTGTAGTGCCACACCGCCTGCCCCCGATGGACAACGACTGGTATTGACAGACGACGCACCCAATTTTCGCTATACACTAATCGTCACAACCCGCAATGCCTCCGACGAATCAGGTGCACCCCGTAATGGCACCCTCACCATCGTCACTACAAACACCCCTACGGGTCAACGCCAAGATATCAGCACAACCAATCAACTGACCCCCAATTGGCTCATCCCTTTTGCCGGTCATATCAGCATCGCCACGCAGGCCAGCGAACGCTGGCTGATTGCTGATGATTGCCGCCGTGATGCCAATGTCTTGCCAATGATTGTCATGCGTGAAGTACTTGGGCCACTGCCTGGTTTTGTGGCCAGTGATAACCAACTCTTTAGCCAAAACGGTGCCCCAATCTGGCAATCATGGGCTGCCAGTGCACTTCCAGATGCAGCAGGTGCCATTCAATCAGCCACCGGACATGGCACAGGAAAAATATTTATCCCGGGCGGTGAAGTCATCAGCGGCGATATTTCGTGGGATTATCAACGTATCCCTGCGCCACCCATGACCATTCCCAGCCAGCACTGCAACGACGTCATCCTTGATACCCTCACGTTGCCACCGACATGGATCAATCGGCGCATGTATGGCGGCGCATTATTAGCCGAAAGTCCCCAAGCTCCGGCACACAGCGCAACCGACTTACGTGATACACTAGTTACCAACGGCTGGCAAATTACCACACTGGACACTCACGCCACACCCATTGTCATCCAAGCGTCATCGCAGTCCGACACTATTCATGTTTTTATTGTGTCTAATCAAAACAATGGTAGCGATATCACTATCATTACCGTGACACCCTAAAATCTCTCCCCCACCGGCGATTCACCTCCGTCACCAACACAATTTTTTACAAGGAGTAACACATGCAAAGAGTAATCAAAATCATCACGTGGATCATCGGAATCTTGATCGGATTTATGGTGGTAATTGCCGCCTCAGTCATCATTGATCAGGGCATGGGTGTCAATCGCCTCGACGGTATCACCAACACCGTCATCCCCAATGGAAGCAACCCTGCCATCCGCGCCTATGTGGCCCGCCCCAGTGGTACTGGTCCGTTCCCAGTCGTCATCATGGTGCATGAATGGTGGGGACTCAAAGCAGAAATCGCCGGCAAAGCCGATGCCCTCGCCAAAGACGGCTATATCGTCGTAGCGCCCAATCTCTTCCGGGGCAACACCACCGATTGGTTCCCTACGGCCATTTGGCAAGTCTCCAACACGCCTACGACCCAAATCGATGGCGATCTTGACGCGGTGTTGCAGTGGATCAATAATCAGCCCGATGCGAATCACAACCAAATCGCCATCATGGGCTTTTGTTTTGGTGGTGGGACGGCCTTGCGCTATAGCGTCAATACGCCAGCTATTACCGCTACGGCAGTGTTTTATGGTTCCGTGATTACCGACCCCGCCAAACTCAAAAAAATTCAAGGCCCCGTGCTTGGCATATTTGGCGGCGCAGATACGATGATTCCGCAAAAAGATGTTGCAGCCTTTGATGCAGGCTTAACTGCTGCCGGCATTCCGCATCAAGTGACGACGTATGACGGTGAACCGCATGCCTTTGTCAAAGGTATCGCCGACATCAACAAGGGCGGCAATCAACAAAAAGCCTGGAATCAGCTCCGTGAATTCCTCGCAAAAGCCTTTAGTGGCCAAGCAATGAGTCGCCAATATCGTCTCGCCAATCACCAGCAGCCAATAGATGTAGCCACGCAACAATTCATCACACCGAATCGGTGGCTTCATCAATTTGTGTGTGACAAAACGGTAAAGTAGGACATGCAAAGTTCTGATGCAACAGTGGTACACTAGTACTCGTCTGAGGCATGTATTTGTCGTCGTTACGTAAAAGAGGTGTGTGATGGAAATTTTTTACTGTTTGTTTTTGCTTGTGTTGCTCGCTGGTACTGTGGTTATTACTGGCATCAAAATCGTCCCTCAAGGCTACGAATGGACCATCGAGCGCTTGGGGCGCTTCCGCATGGTCATCAAGCCAGGTATGAGCATCATCATCCCGTTTATTGACCGAGTTGGTCGGCGCGTCAATGTCCAAGAGCAAGTCCTCGACATCCCCTCACAAATCGTGATTACCCGTGACAATGCTACGGTGCGCGTCGACGGTGTGTTGTTTTATCAGGTCTACGACACCAGCTTGGCCGCCTACCAAGTCTACAATTTGCAAGCATCCATCATTAATTTGGCGTTGACCAATTTGCGTACCGCCTTGGGGAGCATGGAGCTCGACGAAGTATTGTCCAAGCGTGACCAAATCAACACCCATTTGTTGGCTGCAGTCGACCATGCCACCCAAACTTGGGGCACCAAAGTCACCCGCGTCGACATCAAGGACGTCTTGCCACCCGAAGACATTACCCGCGCCATGGCCCGTCAGTTGACCGCCGACCGCGAAAAGCGCGCCCAAATCCTCACCGCCGAAGGCACGCGTCAATCCGAAATCTTGCGCGCCGAAGGGCTCAAGCAAGCCAAAATTCTCGAAGCCGAAGGTAACCTCGAAGCCGCCAAACGCCAAGCCGAAGCCCGCGAACGCCTTGCTGGCGCCGAAGCCGAAGCCACCCGTTTGTTGGTTTCTACGGTGGGCAATCCTGAAGCCGCTTTGCAATACTTCGTGGCCCAACGCTATGTGGATGCCTTGCAAAAGCTTGGTGAATCCCCGGCTGCCCGCATGATCGTCGTTCCCACTGAATTCAGTAATCTGGCTGGCACCATGACTGCGATTACTGAAATGATGAAGAGCACGGACAAAAAGTAATGTTACACAATGGCTTTATGTGGGCCATTCTCGGAATGGTACTATTGCTCATTGAACCTTTTTCGCCCGGAGTCTATGCGCTCTGGATTGGTATCGCTGCCATCTTTACGGCAGTAATTGCCTTTGTTGCGCCGAGCCTCGATGTCTGGTTGTTGTTGGTGTTTGCCGTGGCGACGCTCCTCTCGGCGATTGGTGGCAGTCGCATCTATGCCCGCTTGAGTACGTCGACACATACCATCAACGATATGCAAAACCAGCTCATTGGTAAGCACGGGGTCTGTATCGCCGTCGGCGAAAATAACCAGATCCGTATTCGCGTCAATGGCATCGAATGGGCCGCCATTGCCGATGATATCATCACCATCCATGATGCCGTGGTGGTAACTGATTTCCGCAAAGCAATGCCAGTCGCACGGCGCGTCTAGTTGACACGCAGTGCGGAGTATCCGTGGTTTGGGTTCCCCCCAAACCACGGATACTTTTAAAAAATCCCGATACTCCTAAACACATGCGACATACCTAATCACTCCTAGCGCCAATATTTGTCCTTCCACATCAATGCCTAGGTGCATACGCACCGGCCAATTTCCCTATCACACGCCGATTTAATGTCGTTACCGATGCATCATGGTTTTGCCGTATATGCAAAAAAACAACCGTACCCTTTGTATTCTGAGTGGTTTTTTGTTAAAAATCACAAAAAACAATGAATCTACCTGATGACATACAGATAATTAGATTAAATTTTACTTTTCAAATAAACATCATGTAAGTAGTAAATTTGCAAAACAAACAAAAAATACAGTGAAATTAGTAAATTTAGATTATTTTTACGACTAATCATGCATATTTCACAGAAAAAAAGCAAAATCAATCATTAATGCGGATATATTTTTATTATCAAATGATTATTTCAGTAATATTGACTAAACCACACTCTAATGGTAGGATTACACTAGTTTTATATATCTCGTACAAAGTAGAAGTCCATGAATCGTCAAATAATGACTATCCGTCAACTCGCAGACCGTGCCGGTGTGACTCAGCGTACCATTCGTTACTATACGGACGAAGGATTGATTGACGCACCTGTTGACAAAGTGCGCATGCCACGATACACCGAACGGCACCTCTTGCAACTGCAAGCTGCAGCACACCTCAAGGCTGGGTATTTGCCCTTGCGTGTCATTCGCGCCCGCTTGGCCGGACTTGGGGATGAGGAGTTACGCGAAATTGTCGCAAGTGTCCCACAACCCGTTGCGACGATTGTGGCAAACACCAGCATCCAAGAAATCGAAGCGAGCCATCGGGTTGGCAACGTCATTAGTGGTAGTAATGTGGCACTCTATGATGGCACGGACAGCGAAGAAACCATCCAACCCGAAGTACGTGAACGACGCTGGCATCGTGTGGTCATCGATGATGGCATCGAAATCCACTTCCGTGATGATCGCCACCTCGATAGCGGAGACCTGCGTCGCCTGAGTGCAATGGTGCGTCGCCGTCCTTAATTTATGTTATATCAACTCCCCCCACGCACCTTATGTGCGTGGGGGGAGTACTGTTATATGCTCCCAGGCACGTTGTAGTCGGGATCGGGGTCGGGGTGCGTATCGTTGGTCGAATCAGCATGCGATGGCGTGGGTGGATTGGCGGGCATTGACAGCGGGTTCCCAAATATATCCCACATCAGTGGTGTAGCGGGCTCTGTAGCCGTTAATGGTGGCGGCACTAACCCAAACAACAAGGCAAACTCATGATCAGATAAGGAATTATCGGCAGCGTGTAGATTATCTTGGGGGAATGACAACGGCAACAAATAGCCATCGCATTCGTCTTGCGTGTATTCGCCCAATTTTTCGTCGGGGTCACGATAGAGATCATCATCATTGAGATCAAGCGCATCATCATCATCGTCGTCATCATCGAGATCGAACGAATCAGCATCATTGAGCGCTACCCAATCAGCATCATCGAATGTCAAATGATCGGAAGTAAACGTACCGACATGATTGGGGTAGATTTTTTTCCAGGCCTCAATACGCACATGGGTACGGTCTACGCTAGCGAGGGTTGTTTCGCACATCACCAAGATTTGCTCAAGTGCGACAATATTGGTTCCATCAACAGGCATTTGCGCACAGACGTGCATGATTTCGTTACGTACCGCAATCAATGACTGTTGGGCGAAACCCATCCGAAGCAGTAGGTATTCTACGGGTAATTGCATCGTTTTCCCTCCTCGTTGTTGCACGTATGTAGCATCAAAACCAACAAAATGCGACCAGCCAATATGGGTATTTAGTTTACATTTGTTGCAGCACAATCCTTTCTTTTATCCGATTAGATAAAATATCACGGTCACTTTTATGTGCCGTGTTACGTTATAAAAACTATACCACAACGACGTTATAAACGCAATAGGGCATTTATGTGCTTTTTTGATTTGACAATCACACTAAATACTGTTATATTTACGTTGCAATGTAATACACGACGGTGAAATCAGCAAAATCACATCTCATTTTGCATCAATCGTGTAGGCAGCAAATCGTCAATAAAATATATTTCAAAAGGAGTATTCATCGTATGCCAAAGATGACCGTAAATGTCAATCGAAGCCATGTGGAATTGGGACGCGACGAGCAAGAGCTTGCCAACGAAATCATCATGCGTCTAACCGTACTCGCTCCAGAGTTGACTCAAACACAACGACCACGCATGCCACTCAATATTGGTCTCGTCATCGACCGTAGCGGATCGATGGGGGGCCAAAAGTTAACCGACGCGATTGCAGCCTGCCAGCGGATTGTCGGGCGCTTGACAACGGAAGACCGTTGCACCATTGTGACGTTTGATAGTCGTGCAAGTTTACTCGCAGACGGCAATTATGTCTCGCCGGCTCAACGCACGCTGATTAGTACTGCATTAAGCATGGTAATGCCTGGTGGAAGTACTAATTTGGCAGAGGGCTGGCAGCTGGCTGCAGACACGTTGCTCACCCATCATGCGCGCAACGGCTATGTGAGTCGGACGGTATTGTTAACCGACGGACAAGCGAATGTGGGTATGACGAGCGAAGCAGAGCTGAGTGCCCTCGCCAACAACTATCATAGTCGAGGCATCAGCACTAGTACCTACGGGCTGGGCGGTGGCTACAACGAAGACCTGCTCACAAGTATTGCATCACAGGGTCGTGGCAATCACCAATTCATCGAGCAATCTGTCGACATTGATCGCTACTTCAGTGACGAATTGCAAGAATTATTTGCGGTATCACTGCGTAACGCGACCATCACCATCCCTATCCCCAATGGATTTAGCGTCGAGGTAGTTGGCCAATTGCCACATAGCAAGACCAACACACAACTCATTCTCGAAGTGGGGGCGATGGTGGTACTCGAGCAACGCAACGTCTATTTACGCTTCATCCCCATGGCTGACGCCGCCCTCGGTACACGACACATCACTGCATCGTTGAGTGGGATTGATAGTAACGAAAAAACACTGACAACTACTTGTGATATTGACCTCGATATTGCGACTGCCGATGTGGTTAACCAATACCCTGTCGATACGGCACTCGAACAAGAAGCCATGTTGATTGATTTGGCGTGGGTACGGAGCGAAGCCAATCGCCTCAAACGCGAACGTCGTTATGACGAAGCGAGTGCCTATGTGCGGCAGATGCGCCATCGGAGTCGGATTTATGCCAAATTCGACATCTACGAGGAACTCGCTGACGAGATGCATCACCATAGTAGTAACGAAGACTTCAAAAATAGTTCGAAACGCGATTTCATGTCGTCACGGGCTTCAGTCAAAGATTTGCCTCGCTTACGGGCTGAATTAGCCGAGATGAAACAACGTGGCGAAATTGGCACCCATGTGATACAACTCGAACTTACGATTGCATACCTCGAAAAACAGCTCCGCAACAACCAGCGCTAATCATACGCATGCCGAATCGTCCCCTTTGCGTGCAATCTGCAAAGGGGACGATTTGTGGTTTAATAGGCACAGCAATCAACACACACAGGAGTACCCAATGACTGACATTCGGGTAGTCAGCTATGATCCATTATGGCCCCGCATATTTGGATACCTGCAGGCGCGCATCTGGCGCCAGGTGGCACACCACGTCCATACCATCCTCCATGTAGGGAGTACGTCGGTCCCGGGACTAGCCGCGAAGCCGGTGATTGATATGGATATCGTGGTCGCCGACCAATCCCTACTCGCCCCAGTAATTGCGCTGTTGGCGCCGCTGGGGTATCACCATTTGGGTGATTTGGGGATTACAGGACGTGAAGCCTTTAGTCGACCAGCAGGATTTGTACGACACAATTTGTATCTCTGTCCACAGGGCAGCCTCGGGCTCCGCAATCACCTTGCCGTACGCGATTATTTGCGGGCGACACCGGCGGCAGTGGAGGCCTATAGTGCACTCAAACAACGCTTGGCAGCAACTGTGGGGCACGATATCGATGCCTACGTGGCCGGCAAAAGTGATTTTATCAGCGCCATATTAACGACCCAAGGACTCAATACAGACGATATCGCCGCGATTCATCAGAGTAACCAGGCGCCGAGATAATTTTTTACACGACCTATTCACCGCTGCGCCCGGCAGTTTTTTTCATAAAAAATAACAAAAAAACGGGCCCGCACGACGCGCGCCCGCCATACCACCACGAGATTAATCCATGCACAAGGCGGCACCACCCATAATGCCGATGACATCGCCGAGGGCGGCGGCTTTGAGCACCACCTGTTTGGACAAGGCACGGTAAGCCATGATGGTGCGCAGGGGCGCAAACAACTGCTCGCCGGCTCCTGTCAGCCCACCGCCGATTACGATGATACCCGGGTTGAGGAGGTTACTGGCAGACGAGATTCCTACACCTAGCCAGCTGACGGCATGATCCCAAATCTGCATGGCCACCGCATCACCGGCAGCCGCAGCTATAGCCACGTCACGGGCACTAATGGTGGCGACGTCGCGGTCGCGCAAGCTGGGGGGCACATTGGCACGAGCGTCGCGGGCGATGGACAAGCCAGAGGAGAGTGATTCGAGGCAGCCGTTGCCACCACAGGCACAGGCAGGACCGTCGGGTTTGAGAATCATGTGACCCACTTCGCCAGCCCAAGCATGCTCGCCGCGGTGGAGTTTGCCGTTGATGATGACGCCACCACCGATACCAGTGCTAACGGTCAAATAGAGCATATGCTGGCAGCCTTGGCCGGCACCAAAGCGATATTCGGCGAGGCCGGCAGCATCTGCATCGTTGGCGATGACGGCAGGAACGCCAAAATGGGCTTCGCAACGAGCGGCGAGGGGGAAGTTTTCCCAGCCGGGGATGTGCATCGACAAGCGCACGGTGCGGCCATCGGCTTCGACGGGACCACCAAATGATACGCCCACGGCGTGAATCGGCGTAGCGACTTGGGCACGCAAGGCGTCGCCTAGCGCCAACATGGCAGCAAAGCCGGGAGCGGCGCCACCAGCAGGGGTCGGGCAACGGAGTGAGGCGACCACGGTGCCACTTGCGGTATCGACAATGCCGGCGGCGAGTTTGGTGCCACCAAAATCCAAGCCTAGCACGTAGCTCATAGGGCACGGATCCGGTCGGCGAGGTTCACGGCCAAAGCATGACACAGCGCCATATGAATGTCTTCGACTTCGGGCATAAACGAGCTCGGCGCCACAAATGAGATGTCGGCGAGGCTGGCAAGCTTGCCGCCACCAAAGCCACTCAAACCGACTACTTGGCCACCTTGGGCTTGGACCCACTCGCTGACGCGCAACACGTTGGGGGAATTACCGCTCCCCGAGATGGTCACGAGCAGATCCCCAGGACGATAGATCATCGGGATTTGCTCGACAAACACCCGCTCGTAGGCGGTGTCGTTGCCCCAGGCGGTGACAAGTGGCATATTGTCGGTGAGGGCGGCGGCACGGAAGCGGCGCTGGCCGTCGACCACTGTCCACTTACCCAAATCACAAACCAAATGCGAGGCGGTGGCAGCTGAGCCACCATTGCCACAGACAATCACGGTACCATCACGCAAATACGTCTGCCACAAGGCCTCGAGCACCGCTTCAGCGCGGTCACTGGGGATTTGGGCGAGGGTACGAGCGAGGTTGTCAAAGTAGTGTTGCATCATCGCAAAATGACTCCTGTGTATGAATTAGGCGGTGGCAAAAAAGCGATATTTGAATAATGCCCAAATCGCCCAAAACCCCTGGGAAGGCTTCATTTTTTTGCCTTCTTCGTAGGTACGGCCGATATAACTAACGGGCACCTCAAAAATACGCTCTTTACGGAGGAGAATCTTGGCGGTGATTTCCGGTTCGATGCGAAAGTCATTGCTTTCGAGGGGGATGTTTTTGATGATTTCTGAGCGGAAGGCCTTGTAGCATGTTTCCATATCAGAAATCCAGCAATTAAACAAGAAATTCGTGAGGAAGGTCAAGAATTTATTGCCTAACGCATTCCAGAAATACATGCCGGTATGACTACCCATGAAGCGCGAGCCATAGACGACGCCTACGCGGCCTTCAAAAATAGGCTTTAGGACGGCATAGTAGTCGTTGGGGTCGTATTCGAGGTCAGCGTCTTGGACGATGATAACATCACCGGTGGCCGCGGCAATCCCGGTACGCACCGCAGCACCTTTGCCGCGATTGCGTTCGTGACGTACGACACGCAGATTAGGGTCATTGCGTTGTTCGTTGGCGAGGACACTGGGAGTGGCATCGTTAGAGCAATCATCGATAACGATGATTTCTTTGTCGATGGTAATTGCTCGGACTTTGGTCAAGATGTCGGGCAGGCTATCGGCTTCGTTATAGCAGGGCATAATCACAGAAAGGCGCATGAATTCCTCACCTATACAACACGACGAATAAAACGTTCAATCCGTTCGAGGGCAATTTCGATGTTGTGCATCGAGGCGGCATAGCACAACCGCACAAAACCAGCCCCACTCGGGCCAAACACATCACCCGGAATAACGGCGACATGTTCTTCATTCAGTAACTGTTCACAAAAATCGGCACTACTCAAGCCGAGATGATCGACTTGGGGAAAGAGATAAAAAGCCCCTCGCGCCTCGAACGTCGGCAAACCAATCCGGCGTAAACCCGCCAACAACACTTGACGACGGCGGTCGTATTCGGCGACCATCATCTGTGTCGCGGCTGCGCCATGGCGCAAGGCTTCGAGACCAGCGTATTGAGCGGCAGTAGGCGCCGACATGATGCCGTATTGGTGGATTTTGCGTACCGCACCACAAATATCCGCCGGCGCAGCCAACCAGCCGAGGCGCCAACCGGTCATGGCATATGCTTTGGAAAAACCGCCCATCAGCACGGTACAATCACGTGCGCCCTGCGCCGTCACCGCACTTACGTGCGGCACGCCATACACGAGGCGATCGTAGATTTCGTCAGAAATCAGAGTCAAATTATGGGCGACCGCCAAATCGACAATCGCTTGCATGGTAGCAGCATCGATTACCGCACCGGTAGGGTTGTTGGGATAGCCAATCAAAATCGCTTTGGTGCGCGGGGTAATCGCGGCGGCAATGGCCGCTGGGTCGACCGCAAAATCATTGGCGACCGTCGTGGGCACCGTGACCGGCACTCCGCCTGCAAAAATCACACAAGCAGTATATGCCACAAAACAAGGCTCAGGGACGATGACTTCGTCACCAGGGTTAATCAACGCCAGCATGGTTTGTTGCATGGCTTCGCTGACACCCACCGTCACCAAGATTTCGTCTTCGGGGTCGTAACGTACCCCTGTTTGGGCATAGATACTATCGGCAATGGCGACACGGAGCTCCAGCAAACCCGAGTTGGACGTGTAGGCTGTTTTGCCAGCCTGAATCGAATCAATGGCTGCTTGGCGAATATGATCGGGGGTGACAAAATCGGGCTCACCAATCCCCAACGACACCACATCGTGCATTTGGGCTGCAATATCAAAAAAACGCCGGATGCCAGAGGGGGGGACGTCATGAATCCGTTGGGCCAAACGATTCCGTTGCATGCCGATGCCTCACCACAACTACAAAATTATACGTGTATCGTACCATACTCACATCAATTGATTGACGTGAAAAAATCAGCCAATCAGATTCATGATTGCCCGGGCAATTCCGGGGAATGCGGCACTAAAGCGGGCGAGGATGACACTTTGCCACGGCACAATCACTTCACCATTAGTCCGTCGGCGCATGGCATCGATCACGGCACTGGCGACTTGGGCACTGGTGCAGGTGCTGAGCGACGCGGCGCGGGGGTATTTTTCGTTGGGGGAATTATGTTGGAAGCCGGTTTGGGCCACGCCGGGGCAAACGATGGTACAGACCACACCAGTCTTGGCCAGCTCTTGTTGCATACTGCGCCCAATCGCCACCAAGGCAAATTTGCTCGCGCTGTAATAGGACATATTACGGGCAGCCACCAAGCCAGCCATCGAGGCGAGCATGATGACTTGGCCTTGACCACGTTGAATGAGTCCGGGCAAAAAGGCTTTGGTACAGCGCACGGCACCATAGACGTTGACATCCATGATGCGTTGCAAATCACTGAGCGGCGCATCGACAATTGGGTCGATAAAGCCAAACCCGGCATTGTTGATAAGCGTATCGACGGTGCCAAAGGCATTCGCAGTAGCTAGCAAATGAGCGACATCGCTATCGCTGGTCACATCGGCCGTCACGGCAATAGCGTGGTCAGCACCACCCAATTCGGCAACCAAGGCATTGAGTTTGTCGGTTGAGCGGGCTGCTAATACGACCCGCGCGCCTTGGGCGACGGCTTGGCGGGCAATATCGGCGCCAAACCCACTTGATGCGCCGGTAATAACGACGACACGTTGTGCAAATCCCATCATTCACCTCTTATTCTTTGACACGACTTCCTTCTATTGTAGTATCAATTGCATCATGCGTTGCATGGTGGCGGGCATTGGCGTTACAATAGGCGAGGTAGTGTATATACAAAGGAGATAGCTCATGACTCGCACCATTGTTAGCACCGATCAAGCCGCTCCGGCCATTGGACCCTATTCACAAGCAGTGATGACCGATACGATGGTCTATTGCTCAGGTCAGATTCCCTTGACTGCCGCCGGTGTCATGATTGACGGCGATGTGACGGCCCAAACCATCCAAGTCTTCGAAAACATCAAAGCACTCTTGGCAGCTTCCGGTAGCTCACTCGAAAAAGTAGTCAAAGTCACCGTATTTTTGGCAGACATGGGTGATTTCGCAGCCATGAACGCCGTCTACAGCCAGCACTTCACCAGCAATCCCCCGGCACGCTCGACGGTGCAAGTTGCCCGCTTGCCCCGTGATGCCAAAGTCGAAATCGAAATCACGGCGTTGCGCTAATCCCCCATTGGTTACGCGCGCGTAATGCCCGGCTGTCATGCTTTCCTCATGTTTCAATAGCAGGAGGAAAGGCATGACAGCGCGATTTTGGCAAATTGGTGCAATTTGTGCGGTACTCATCGTGATGGCATTACCGTGGTGGCTCGTACCGGTGGATGACCAAATTTTGATTCCGGCGTTGGTTGGTGATGCGATATATGTACGTACCCAACATGGTCAGCGGATTTTGATTGATACCGGCAATGACGCACCACACCTACTCGAGTTTATTGGACGTTACACTCCCTTTTGGCAAAAAAACGTGGTTGACAACGTGATATTGACGCAACCGGGTGCGAGTTGGCAGGGTGGTCTGGCAGCAGTACTCGCACGTGGTGTCACCAATCAATTGATTTGGTTACCTGCCACGCATGAAGTCGCTCCCCACGTATGCCGTACGACTACCACGCCCTGTCAATTGGCACACATAGGGCAACACTGGCAGTTTAATGATGTGACGATGCAGGTTAATTCGGACAATACGCTGTGGCTAACCTGGCCAAATGGCGCGCTGTATGTCGCCCAAGGGAGCACCACTGCGCAACTTAATGCAATCACTCATTCACGACCGTGCCCAGTCGTTTTTTGTATGATGGTATATCCATGGCGCATCACCCCACCTTGGCAATTACAACGCACACTCCACCCAGCCGGGGTTATTTATAGTACGGGGCAAATCCAAGATCCACCGGCACGCTTGAGTATGGCCGATCGGCGCACCGCCCACGAATGGTTGCTCCATGAGCAATTGGACGGCGATTTGTTTATCGACCTGCGCAACCCGCCCCGCATCACGCATACTGCACCAGAGGAGTAATCGTGCGCAACACGACTATTTTTATCATCGCCACGATTGTCTGTCTGCCACTATTGTTGTTTATTCCACGTTGGTGGCGGCGTTGGTGGAACGAGGATCAGGCCAGTCATACCCTGCGCTTCCTCAAAAACAGTAGCCTGCCGATTTTGGCGAACCTCTTTGGGAAAGTCCTTGATTTGGGGTTTGCCGCGATTACCCTGCGGGCGCTCGGTCCGACGGCCAGTGGAGCCTGGAGCTTTGTGGCGCTGATTACCAGCATGTACCTGGTCACCATCGTCAATTGGGGGCTCAACGATTTGGCCGTACGCGAAGCAGCCATTAATCCCCAGCAAGCCCCGACGATTTTTGGGGTGAGTCTGAGTATGCGTTGGCTGATTGCCGCCGTCGTCGTCCCCATCACCCTACTGGGATTGTGGCTGTTGCGTGACAGCATGCCGCCACTGAGTTGGGGCACCCAACTGGCGTTGGTGCTCCTACTCATCCATTTGTGGCCAGCAGGGGCGGCAGCGGCAGCGAGTGCCTCGTTCCAAGCAGCCCAACGCATGGAAATCCCCGCCTTGGTCGTCGTCATCACCAGTCTGGTACGCACAATTGTAGGGATTGGGGTGATATGGTGGTTACCCGACAGCGAGAGCCGCATCGCCGGGATGGCGGCGGTAGCGTTAGCGACCACCATCATGAATGCTGGTTTGTTATGGGGGTTGCAGCAACGAATATTGTTTAAAGCCTGGCCCCAATGGGATGTGGTACTGATGCGGCGGCTGTGGGTGAGTGGATTCCCGTTGTTGTTAAATAGTTTACTGTTGACGGTGTTTTTCCGTTTTGATGCGGTGATTTTGCGCTCGGTAGCGGGTGATGCGGTGCTGGGATTGTACGACGCCGCCTACAAAGTCATCGCCATGACGCAGATTATCCCGCCGTATGTGGTGGGGGCGTTGTTCCCATTGCTGGCGCAACGGGCGGCACATCAGCGTGAATTACTGGCACCGCTGGTGGCACGGGCGATTGGCGTGTTGCAATGGGTGGCGTGGTTTGGGGTGGTGATTGTCACGCTAATGGCCGATGAATTGATTTGGGTGCTGGGTGGTAAAGCGTATTTGCCCGGCGCGGCCCAAGCCTTGCGGGTGCTGATTTGGTACTTGCCGTTGTCATATACTACGGGCGTATTGCAGTATGCCTTGATTGCCATTCAACGCCAAAAAACGATTACGGTAGCGTTTGCGATAGGGACAATTGTCAATATTGGTTGTAATTTGGTGTTGATTCCCTATTATGGAGCAATAGCGGCAGCAGCCGTCACCATTGCCACCGAAGTGGCCTTGATGGCGGCAGTCTGGCCGACATTACGCACGGCGGGATTATTTCTGCCTTGGCGCACATTGATGACAGCGAGTGGTGGAGCAATCGCAGTCATCGGGGCGGGTTTTTTGGTGCGGCAATGGTTGCAGATACCGGCACTAGGTGTCACCATTGGGGCAGTTTTGGTATTAATGATGATTGCCTTTATGAGCGGGACATTGGATAATGCACTTGTGATGCAGGTACAACGGCTGACGCAGCGATTGAAAACACGGTTCGTACGCTAAAGAGTGGTATACTAGCGGTGGTTTCGCATCACTGCTCAAGGAGGAGTAGAGGGATGACCGTTCATCAAGAAAATGCGTATCATAACGCACAGCGCCAGTTCGACATTGCCGCTGACATTCTCAATCTCGACCCTGGCTATCGCAAATTGTTGCGTGTCCCCCACCGCGAATTTGCGGTAAACTTCCCCGTCAAAATGGATGACGGGCGAATCGAAATGTTCATGGGGTATAGAATTCAGCATAATACCACGCGTGGACCAGCCAAAGGGGGGATTCGCTATCACCCCGACACCGACATTGACGAAGTACGCGCTTTGGCGATGCTGATGTCATGGAAGTGTGCGGTGGTAAATATTCCCTACGGTGGCGCCAAAGGTGCCGTCGTGGTTGATCCCGCATTGTTGTCACTCGGCGAAATCGAGCGCCTGACACGGCGTTATGCCACCGAAATCAGCTTTCTGATTGGACCAGACGTCGATATCCCCGCACCAGACATCGGCACCAATCCCCAGATTATGGCGTGGATCATGGACACCTATTCGATGCATCGTGGCCATACCGTCCCTGCCGTGGTAACGGGTAAACCGATTAACATTGGTGGCTCACATGGGCGCAACGAAGCCACCGCCCGTGGTTTGGTCTATATATTGCGCGAAGCCTGCGAGCAAGCCAATATCAGTATTGCCGGCTCAAAGGTCGTCATCCAAGGATACGGGAATGTGGGTGGCACGTCGGCGCGCTTGCTGAGCGAGATGGGTGCCAAAATCGTGGGTGTAGCGGATCGGGGCGGCGGTATCTACAATCCCAAGGGGATTGACTTGGTAGCGCTACAGGCACATTATGTCAAAACCGGGACTGTTGCTGGTGCAGCTGGTGGCGATGCCGTCACCAACGCCGAGTTACTCGAATTGCCGTGCGATATCCTCATCCCCGCCGCCATCGAGAACCAAATCACCAAGCGTAATGCCGATCGCATCAAAGCCCGGGTTGTAGTCGAAGCGGCCAATGGTCCGACCACGCCCGATGCCGACGCAATTTTGTTTGATCGTGGCGTCTTGGTCATCCCTGATATTTTAGCCAATGCGGGTGGTGTGACCGTCAGTTATTTCGAGTGGGTGCAAGGCTTGCAAGAGTTCTTTTGGACGGAGCGTGAAGTCAACGCCCAACTCGAGCGCATCATGGTCAATGCGTTTGAGTCGGTCAACAATATGGCCCAATTACGGCGCATGCAATTGCGGACTGCGGCGTATTTGCAAGCCGTTGATCGCACGGCTCAAGCCTATATCACCCGTGGTATTTACCCCTAATGTCGACGCGTCGCCAACAAGGTGCCGACGCAGAATCAGTAGCCGCGACGTTTTTAGAACGTCGCGGCTTGGTTATCGTGGCCCAGAATTGGCAGTGTCGCACGGGTGAAATCGACATTGTGGCGCGTGACGGCACCACCTGGGTATTTGTGGAAGTCCGCCAGCGCCGCAGTGGGCGCGACGTCGCGATTCAATCAATCGGACCGCGCAAAGTCGCGCGCTTAGTCACTACCGCGCAATATTTTTTGCAAGCACAATCAGCTGCAGATGCTGACTGGCGCTACGACGTGGTTGTCATCGGACCAGACGGCCTGACCCACCTCGTCAACGCCATCGAGTTACATTAACCGTTGAGGGGTTCCCAGGCTTCTGCCAAGACACAATCCCACGGGAATTTGAATTCGTCGGCAGCGTCATAGACGTGTGATTGCAAATTGACCACAATCACTTCGGGTTGGGTCAAGGCCTTCCAGCCGTGCATTACCATGGGGGGGATTTTGATGAGTTTGGGGCGGGCAGTGCCCAAAATCACTGAATTGACATGGCCAAACGTGGGCGACCATGGACGAATGTCGACAAGTACCACTTGGAGTTTGCCCCGGGTCACGGTGAATTGGTCGGTGTGGATATTATGAAGGTGCCAACATTTGGTTACGCCGTAATCGGTGGCACTTTGATAGACGTGATTGGGGACAACCAAACCTTCGTTATCGACCCACGGACGGCTCCATAATTCAATGACATCGCCGCGGCCGTCGAGGTGCGTACGTAAGTCTTTGACATAGAGGCCTTCGATGGTGGTGGGTCGTGAAGAAGGCACCAAGGTGTATTTGATGGTCTTGAGCCATTCCACCGTCACATTGGCAGCTTGTAACTGATTTGACGCGTCAGTCATGCAGGTATTGCTCCTCGATTACAAATCGTACATCGTATTTTTACTCGTATGCGTATAGTATTATAAGCGAGAAGCTCTTAATGTGTACAACGACGCTTATTTTTAGGAGAGAAATATGCCCACGAGTCAACGTGTTCGTGATGCCATGCATATCGGCGTCATTTCGTGCCCCAGCGAAACACCCGTCGCTGCCGCCATGGCACTCATCAGTAGTTACCGCATCCATGCGGTAGTGGTCACCGAGGGTCCTGGTCATTTGGCAGGGATTTTGTCGCAGACTGATTTGTTGCGGGCGTGGAAGGACGGCGCAGCCTATGATCACGTCATGCAAGGCCCCGTACACGCCATCATGACCAAAAGTGTCATCACTTGTATGCCAGACATGGAGCTCGATCGCGCCATTCGCTTGCTCAATCGTAACCACGTCCATCGCTTGGTCGTCGTCGAAGAGCGCAACGACGGGCGGGTATGGCCGACGGGGATTTTGTCGATGAGCGACATCGTGCGCCATATCGACGAGCAAAGCTAGGCTTACGGCCCATCACAAAAGTATCCAACAGATACAACAATCCCCCCGCTTTCATTTGTTGAAAGCGGGGGGATTATTTTAGGAGAAATCAGATCAACATGCTCAAGGGATTTTCGAGCAAGCGTTTGATTTCGCCGACAAACTTGGCTCCTTCGGCGCCATCGGTGATGCGATGGTCGGCCGAAATGGTGATTGAGCAGATGTTGGCGGCCACGACGTCATTGCTATCACCCTTGAAGACGGGGATGCGACGGACGGCACCGACAGCCAAAATTGCGCATTGGGGTGGGGTAATGATGGCATCGAATTCCGTCACCCCATACATGCCGAGGTTACTGACGGTGAAGGTGCCCCCTTGCAGGTTTTCGGCACCAAGTTTGCCGTCACGGGCCAAGCCAATCAAGCGCTTGGATTCGCGTGATACCGCGCCGAGTGAGCGACTATCGGCATTGGTTACCACGGGGGCCACCAAGCCGCTGTCGAGGGCCACCGCAATCGACACATTGATGTTGGGGTTGAGTTGGATGCCTTCTTCGACGAACGACGCATTGAGGTTGGGGTAGGCCACCAGAGCCACACCACAGGCCTTGACAATCATGTCGTTGATCGAGATTTGTTGTTCTTTGCTCAACGGTGCGTTGATTTGTTTGCGCAACGTCAAGGCGGCGTCCATGTTGACATCCATGGTGATGTAGAAGTGGGGCGCCGTCTGCCAGCTTTGGGTCAAGCGGCGGGTAATGGTGCGGCGCATGTTGCTGAGCGGTACCACGGTCGAGCCGGCAGCAGCGCTAGGCAACGCGGGGGCCACTGGTGCCACCGGAGCCGCCGGAGCAACAGGAGCCACCGGGGCTACTGGGGTTGCAACGGGGGCTACTGTGCCGGCGGGACGTCCTACCATAGCGGCCGACACGTCGTCACGCACGATGCGCCCCTGGGGGCCGCTGCCTTGGATGGTGCCAAGGTCGAGGCCGTGTTCACGCGCCATACGCTTGGCAATCGGCGAGGCCTTGACGTCGCCGGTAGCCATAGCAGCTACCGGAGCGGCAGCTGGGACTACAGCAGCCACAGCTGCCACAGGAGCAGCAGCAACGACTGGGGCAACTGGGGCGACTACCGCCGCAGCAGGCGCAACAGGAGCGGCGGCGCTAGCACCATCGCTGGTGCGGGCAATCACGCCACCGACGGGGGTACGTGAGCCAGCAGGCGAGACGATTTCGCTCAACGTGCCACTGACAAATGATTCGATTTCGATAGTGACCTTGTCGGTCTCAATTTCGGCGACGGCCTCGCCCTTGTTAACGAAGTCGCCGACTTTTTTGAGCCAGCGCACAATCGTCCCCTCGGTCATATCGAAGCCCATCTTGGGCATCGTAATATCAGCCATGATCGTACCTCCCGGTGATTGCAGTTAACTGCGATTCAAGACTTTTTTGATGGCTGCCACAATGCGGTCGGTTGTTACCACGACTTGTTGTTCGAGGTTCTTGGCGTATGGCATGGGCACTTCGCGGAAGTTGACACGTTGGATGGGGGCATCGAGGTAATCGAAGCCATGCTCGTACAGCCGGGTGGCGATTTCGGCCGAGGTACCGTATGACTGCCAGTCTTCGGTGACGACGACGGCGCGATTGGTCTTTTTGAAGCTCTCGAGGGCGACACTCATGTCGAGCGGGCGCAACGTGCGCAGGTCGACGATTTCGACTTCGATGCCTTCTTTGGCCAAAATATCGGCAGCCTGCAATGACAAGTGCACCATGCGTGAATAGGTCACCACGGTGATGTGGCGGCCTTCACGAGCCAAGACCGATTTGCCGATGGGGACGATATAGTCACCCTCGGGCACTTCGCCTTTGATGCCATACATCAAGGTGTGCTCAATGAAAATAACCGGATCGGGGTCGGCCATGGCAGCCCGGAACATGCCCTTCATGTCGGCAGGGGTGGCTGGGGCAACGACTTTGAGCCCGGGGATATGGGCAAACATGGAGTCAAACGACTGGGAGTGGGTGGCTGACAATTGCGTCCAACCATTGGTGGTACGCATCACGAGTGGTACGGAGAATTTACCACCAAACATGCTATAAATTTTGGCGGCGTGGTTGATAATCATGTCAAAGGCGAGGAGCGAAAAGTTGACCGACATGATTTCGGCAATCGGACGCATTCCGGCCATGGCGGCACCAATTGCCAAACCGACGATACCGGCTTCGGCGATGGGGGCGTCACGGATACGTTCGGGGCCGTACTTTTCGAGGAAACCAGCGGTAACACCGTAGGTGCTACCGTAGTGACCGATATCTTCACCGATGATAAAGGTACGCTCATCGGCCATTGCTTCATGGAGTGCTTGTTGGAGCGCTTCACGGACTGTTAAAACGGGCATCGAATATCTCCTTCATTGATGCGGATGCGCACCAACGTAATTGCAGGCTTATACGAGGTCAGGATCGACGGTGGCGGTTGCAAGCGGAGCTGCATAGATACCACTGTCGGTGAGCCATTCATTGCCAGGTACGGCGCTTTCATCAGCAAAACGCACAGACGCTTCGACTTGTTCGTCAATTACGGCATCGAGGGCGTCGATATCTGCGGCAGAACTGACACCGGCATCAATCAACTCTTTGCGGAAGATGAGCACGGGGTCTTGGGAGCGATGTTGCTCGACATCTTCTTTGGAGCGATATTTTTGGGTGTCTTGGGCAGAGTGACCACGGAAGCGATAGGTCATGGCTTCGACCAACACGGGACCTTGGCCAGAACGAGCGTATTCCACTGCCTCGCCCACTTGCTCACGTACCGTCAACAAATCATTCCCGTCAATGCGCATGGCTTTCATATCGAAGGCACTGGCTTTGCGGTAGATTTCTTTTACTGATGAGTGTACTTCAATTGGGGTACCCATGGCATACAAATTATTTTCACAAACGAAAACAACAGGTAACTTCCATAATTGGGCAAAATTGAGTGATTCGTAGAATTCACCGCCGTTGGTGGCACCATCACCAAAGAAAACCATGACGACGCCGTTGGTTTTTTGCATTTGGCAAGCCAACGCGACCCCAGCGGCGAGGAGCAGATGGCTACCGACGATGGCATAGCCACCCCAGAAGTTTTTGGTGATATCGGCAAAGTGCATCGAGCCGCCCATACCGTGTGAGGTACCGGTGTCTTTGCCAAAGAGTTCGGCCATGAGTTCGTCGATGTTGAGGCCACGAGCGATGGCATGACCATGGTCGCGGTAGTGAGTGAAGATGTGGTCTTGGGGTTGCAGATTCGAAATGGCACCGACACCGGTGGCTTCTTCGCCGACATAGAGATGCAAAAACCCGCCGATTTTGGCGCGAGTGTACATTTCTTGGCATTTTTCTTCAAAACGCCGAATCAACATCATTTGGCGGTAGAGTTCGACCAACTGGGCATCACCGAGATGATCACGAGCGCGTGAGAAAGGCGTACTAGTCATGGTGCTCCTTAGCGAACTGGCGGCAGCTACTTCTGCCTGAGTGGCGCCCCGACGTTTTTGCATGGTGGCGTCTCCTACACGAAAAACATATTACCCATTGCACTACAGAATATAGAGCAAAACGACCACATTGGCGTTTAGCGCTGGGAATGAGTCAACTCTTCGATGACAGTCACCATTTCACGCAAGCTCAAACGTGACGTCCGTGTCACTGGAGCTTTAGCGGTGCCGCATAACAAGAGTCGTTTGCTGGGATGCAGATACCATTGGGCATCGGCATCGATCACCGCGAGTTGGTTGGCAAGGCTGCTTAAATCAGCATTGGACCGTGCTTGGGCAGCCACACCCATCCAACCATGTAATTCTTCGCGGTACACGTAGAGGACAGCCCCTCCACGATAGGCCATGACCGACGATCCGCCATATGGGCTTTGCATGGCGACTCCCCGGCCCCACGGTGAATGGAATTCGATGCGATTCGCAAATGATTCGGTGAGGAGTAATTGACGTTGTTCGTGGGCGTACCAGGCATCGAGGTTTGGCAACATCAATTCGACTACTCGATTCGGGTCATTTTCATACAACAAGTTGAATGAATCTGCGAGCATCCCCAAATCACATCCTTGACGGTCAGTTGCAGTGGCGTTGTCGATTGATGTGACTTGGCGAATAATGCGCTCGAGGGCTACATCATACGATGCCACATTGCGACGAACCAATTCTGCGGCACTCAGAGTACGGACATGACGCTGGTGATGATCGTAGCGACCATTACCGGTATCGACATGGACGACACTCGGGTCACTATCTACCGGTTGGTGGTCGAGCGTTGTGCCGGCTGGCACAAAACGCAACTGCACATCTGTGGCGCCGCCAAAGCGCTTCAGGATCCAAATCGCCGCAATGCAATCGAGATCAGGTGCAAGATGCGCCACGATGACTGATGGCATTGTCACAATCCTTGGCTCCTTCTTTTTCACAGTGTCATAATCACATGATTTATGAACCAATCACGTGTGGTAAATATCGGGCGCTAGTATATCAGAAAGGGTGATTTACTGCAACGTGGCACAACCAGCCCATATCTTGCCATTTCGTCATAAACTTCGTATAATTCATCTGTGATAATCATCCGTGCGGTGCACTTCACCTCAGCCCTAGAGGAGAATCATGGAAGAGCCACTCGCCGTCCCCGCTGCGTCTGCCCCAACTATTATTACAACTCCCACTGCAGACACGCACAGCCCTGAGTTTTTTGCCCAACTCTTAGCCGAACAAGGCAGCTTGCTCCGCTCACTCACACATGGTGACACGCTTGATGGCGTCATCATGGCACGGAGTGCCGATGAAATCCTCATCGATGTAGGGCACAAGTCCGAGGGTGTCGTTTCGAGTCGCGAAATGCAATCCCTTAGCGCGGCTGAACGTGATGCACTAACTGTTGGACAGACAGTATTGACCTTTGTGGTGCAAGCCGAAGACGAACAAGGTCGGGTGGTATTGTCACTAGACCGTGCACGCCAAGAACTCAGTTGGCGTAATTTGCAACAACTTGCCGATGCGGGTACGCCTATCGAAGCGGTTGTGGTCAATTACAACAAGGGTGGGTTGTTGGTCAATCTTGATGGTGTGCGGGGGTTTATCCCCACCTCACAGATTTCGGGGATTGGTCGTGGCACGGATGTCCAAAAACAAACCGAAATGGCCCGCATGATTGGGAGCACATTACGGCTCAAAGTAGTCGAAATGAGCCGCCAGCGCAATCGTCTCATCTTGTCAGAACGCCAAGCCAACCTGGCATCACGCGATCAACGCAAAGATGTATTGCTGAGCGAAATCAAAGTCAACGATGTACGCGAAGGCGCCATCACATCAGTCTGTGATTTCGGGGTATTTGTTGATGTCGGCGGTGCTGATGGATTGGTCCATTTGTCCGAATTATCCTGGAGCCGGGTACGCCATCCCAACGACTTGTACAAAGTGGGCGACCGCGTCACCGTGATGGTATTGAGCATCGATGCCGACCATCGTCGGATTGCCTTGTCCATCAAACGGACACTTACTGAGCCATGGGGTGCCGTGGAAGCACAGTTTGCCGTTGATCAAGTAGTCACCGGGGTTGTCACACAGATTGCTCCATTCGGGGCATTTGTACGGCTCACTGATGGCATCGAAGGCTTGATTCATGTGTCCGAATTAAATAACAAACAAAATGACCCTCGCCCAGCCTTAACATCTGGAGAAGAGGTAACCGTACGGGTTGTGCGCATCGATGTGGCACGCCGGCGGATCGGATTGAGTCTACAAACCACCCCCGATGGTGATACATCGGTTGCCTCATAGCGTTGTATTCACCACGGTGAGCAACGAGGGAGTACGTCAATGTCAGGTGCCTACGATAAGTTTACCAAGCGTGCCAAACAGGTACTGCAATACGCCACCGAAGAAGCACGTGCACTCAATCATTCGTATATCGGCACCGAACATATTTTGCTCGGACTGATTCGCGAAGGCGAAGGGGTCGCCGCTCGTGTCCTCGAAGATTTGGGTGTGCAATTGGCGCAGACGCGCCATTCCGTCGAATTCATCGTCGGGATTGGCGAAGGCGAATCACGCCCCGACAAAGAATTATCAGCGCGGGCCAAAAACGTCATCACCTTGGCCATCGATGAAGCCAAACGCCTCGGGCATAATTACATCGGCACCGAACATATTTTGCTTGGATTGATTCGCAATGGCGAAGGGGTCGCCACCGGCGTGCTCGACATGCTCGGTGTCTCCCTCGAACAAATCAAAACCAGTGTGATGCGCGTGCTCCGCCAAGGTGGCGCCACCACTGGCGCGAGTGGCGGTGCCGGCAGTAACACCACGCCCCAACCCGAGCGCCCCAGCAGTGCCAGCGCCAGTGCGAGTGCAAGCAGCACGAGCGGGAGCAGTGCGAGTGGGAGCGCAAAAAACAACAAAACGCCCTACCTCGATGCCCTCGGCACCGATTTGACCGAAATGGCCGAAAGTGGCCGGCTCGACCCCGTGATTGGGCGGAGCCGTGAAATCGATCGCGTCATCCAGATTTTGTCACGCCGCACCAAAAACAACCCAGCCCTCATCGGCGAACCCGGCGTCGGCAAAACGGCCATCGTCGAAGGACTGGCCCAACGTATCATTGCTGGTGACGTCCCCGACAGTTTGCGGGGCAAACGCGTGGTGTCACTCGACATGGGGGCATTGGTGGCTGGCACCAAATATCGCGGGCAATTCGAAGAGCGCCTCAAAAAGGTGGTCGACGAAATCAAAGAGACCCGCTGTATTTTGTTTATCGACGAATTCCACACCATCATTGGTGCCGGTGGGGCCGAAGGTACACTCGACGCCGCCAATATCCTCAAGCCGGCACTATCCCGTGGCGAGCTCCAGACCATTGGGGCGACCACCCTTGACGAATATCGCAAATACATCGAACGTGATGCCGCCCTCGAACGGCGCTTCCAACCAGTAATGGTTGACCAGCCCAACGAAGAAGACACCATCCAGATTTTGCGGGGCATCAAGTCACGTTACGAAGACTTCCACCAACTGCAAATCAGCGACGAAGCCATCCAAGCTGCGGCGTATTTGTCGTCACGCTATGTGCCTGACCGCTTTTTGCCCGACAAAGCCATTGACTTGATCGACGAAGCCTCGGCACGGGTACGCATGACTCGCAGTGCCACGCCCTCGGCGTTGCGCGATGCCTTGCGCGGCCTCGAAGTGCTCAACAAAGAAATCAGCGCCGCCGAAGCCCAAGGCCAGACCGAATTGGTCGAAACCTTGCGCGAGCGAGCCGAAGTAATGCAACAACGCGTCGCCCAAGTCGAACGCGAACACGGCATCGCCGAAGGCAGTAGCAATACCACCCCACCCTACGTCACCGAAGAAGACATCGCCGCAGTGGTGGCCATGTGGACGGGCATCCCTGTCATGCGCCTCACCGGCGACGAAACCGTGCGCCTGCTCCAAATGGAATCAGCCTTGCATGGGCGGGTCATCGGCCAGAGCGAAGCCATCGTCACCATCTCCAAAGCGGTACGCCGAGCGCGAGCAGGGCTCAAAGACCCCCGCCGCCCGATTGGCAGTTTTATCTTCCTTGGACCCACTGGTGTCGGCAAAACTGAGCTTGCCAAAGCCTTGGCGGAGTTCATGTTTGGCTCCGAAGAGCAGCTCATCAAAATCGACATGTCGGAATTCCAAGAGCGCCATACGGCGTCACGCTTGGTAGGGTCACCGCCAGGATATGTAGGCTATGGCGATGGTGGCCAGCTCACCGATGCCGTACGCCGCAAGCCCTACTCTGTGGTGCTGTTTGACGAAATCGAAAAAGCCCACCCCGACACCTACAACATGCTGTTGCAGGTACTCGAAGACGGCTATTTGACTGACGGCAAAGGGCGCAAAGTTGATTTCCGCAATACGATTATCATCATGACTTCCAACGTCGGTACCGAGCAGATTCGCGGTGCCTCACGGATTGGGTTCTTGGGCAAAGATGGCGATATCGCCAACAAAGACTTGCGCAACCGTGTCAACGACGCCTTGCGCCAAGTATTCCGCCCAGAGTTCCTCAATCGTTTGGATGCCACGATTATCTTCCATTCGTTGACCAACGAAGAAATCCGCCAAATCACGCGCTACATGCTCAAGCGAGTACAATTGCAGCTCAACGAGCACAAGTTGACCCTCGATGTGACTGATGGCGCCTGTGATTTGTTGGCCAAGCGAGGTTACGATCCCTCATTTGGCGCTCGGCCGTTACGCCGCATCATTACCAACCTCATCGAAGATCCATTATCCGAAGGGGTATTGGATGGGCGGTTTGTGGCCGGTGATGTCATCGCCATTGATGTGGCCACCCTCGAAAACGGCGAAGAGTACTTACGCTTGAGTGCCCAACGCACCGCACCTCCGGTAGCACTCGACGATAGCGACGTAGTCGTGGATACACTGGCATAACTCATGGCCAAAACACGCACCGTATTTGTTTGTCAGCAATGCGGGGCACACCAAGCACGCGAAATGGGTCGGTGCCCCAACTGTGGAGGTTGGGGCACTTTGGTCGAACAAATCGAACGGCGCGAGGCACCTGCCAGCAATCGCCGTTCGGTGGTCGTCAGCGGTGCCGGTGCCCCTTTACCCCTGCACGCCATCCCCAGCGGTGGCGTGTCGCGTCTGCCTGTGGTCTATCAAGAATTTGCCCGCGTGCTGGGTGGTGGCTTAGTGCCCGGTAGCCTGGTGCTGATTGGTGGCGAACCAGGCATCGGCAAATCGAGTTTGTTGCTCCAGAGTGCGGCCCATTTTGCTCAGCATGTGGGGGATGCGCTGTATATTTCGGCCGAAGAATCGGCTCAACAAATCAAATTACGTGCCGACCGCATGGGACTCAACCCCGAGCGGCTGTGGATTTCGTCCGAAACAAACCTCGAAACAGCGATTAGTTATATCGACAGCCAGCGCCCCGGCTTGGTGATTGTCGACTCCATCCAGACCGTCTACATCGAAGAATTGAGCTCAGCAGCAGGGTCGGTCGGCCAAGTGCGCGAAGGCGCCCTGCGGCTGTTGCGAGTCGCCAAAGATCTCAACATCCCCATCATCATCGTAGGACATGTCACCAAAGAAGGGGCGATTGCTGGCCCGCGCATGCTCGAACACATCGTCGATGTGGTGCTCTACCTCGAGGGGGAGCGATTCCACCAATACCGGATTTTGCGGGGTGTCAAAAACCGCTACGGCTCCACCGATGAAGTGGGGATATTTGAGATGACGGCCACCGGGCTCCACGAAATCAGCAATCCTTCGCAGGTATTCCTCGCCGAACGGTCGGCCAATACGCCCGGGTCGGCAGTGGCGGTCACGCTGGAAGGGACGCGGCCGATTTTGGTGGAAATCCAGGGCTTGACATCAAACACCGCCAATCCACAGCCCCGCCGCACCGTCAACGGCTATGATCTCAATCGCCTGCAAATGTTGTTGGCGGTGCTCGGCAAACGCGTTGGACTGCCATTGTTTAACCAAGACGTGTATGTCAATATTGTGGGTGGGCTACGGATCGGTGAACCAGCCGCAGATTTGGCGGTAGCCACGGCCATTGCGTCGTCGTTCCGCAATCAACGGGTGGCCTCAGACATGGTGTTGATGGGCGAAATCGGGCTGAGCGGGGAAATGCGCAGTGTCACCCAAATCGAACGGCGTTTGAGCGAAGCCGCCAAGTTGGGATTCACCAAAGCCGTCTGTCCACCACTGCAATCCCCCGTCCATATAGAGGGAATGCAGATTAGCCAAGTCAAATCGGTGTTTGACGCCATCGAAGCAGCCTTGGGGCCGGCGCCGCGCCGCAAAAATCGCGACGACGACGAATAACCCGTTGCACACGGCGTTTTTTGTCACATAACAGCGACACACAGGAAGGTATCTATGCGGGCAGTAATTCAACGGGTAACCCAAGCCCAAGTGAGTGTGGCCGGCGAGGTTGTCGGGCAGATTGGGGCAGGGGTAATGGTATTGTTGGGGATTGGGCATGGTGATGGGTCAGCCCAAATCGCCCAAATCGGTCGCAAAATCCTCGAATTACGGATTTTTGATGACGAAAGCGGCAAGCCCAATATTTCGCTCCTCGATAGTGGCGGGGCAGTGTTGCTAGTCTCGCAGTTCACGTTGTACGCCGACACGAGTCGCGGGCGCCGCCCAGGCTACTCGCCGGCTGCATTACCTGATGTAGCCGCGCCGCTCGTCGATGCCATGGGTGACTACCTGCGGGCCGCCGGTGTCACGGTGGCGACGGGGCGCTTTGGGGCCGACATGCAGGTCAGCCTGACCAACAATGGCCCTTATACATTGATTCTCGATAGCGAAAAATAACCCCGTAATCTGCGCCGCCTGCGCTCGGTTGGCGATGGGAATAGTCGAGCGCGATACGGTACAATAATTATGTTCGTTGTTGCAAAGGAGCACCACCATGGCAATGTTTGACATGCCGCTGTCACAGTTGGAACAATACCGACCCGATGTGGCAGAGCCGAGTGATTTCGATGCGTTTTGGCAAGCTAGTTTGGCTGAAACACGGCGCCACGACCTCAATCCACAGTTTGTGCCCGTCCAAGGGGGCTACAAGACCATCGATGTGTATGATGTGAGCTTCGCCGGATGGGGTGGGCAACAAGTCAAAGGCTGGTTTTTGGTACCCAAACAGCGGAGCGGGCCGTTGCCGTGTGTGGTGGAATATATCGGCTACGGTGGTGGACGTAGCTTCCCTAATGATTGGTTACTCTGGAGTAGCCAAGGATATGCGCATTTGGTAATGGATACGCGTGGTCAAGGGAGTGCATGGTCCAAAGGTGATACTGCCGACCCCGATCCATTTGGTGACAATCAACACCCAGGCTTCATGACCCGCGGCATCCGCAACAAAGAGCACTACTATTACCGGCGCGTCTTTTCGGATGCCGTGCGGGCCATCGAGGCAGCGCGGAGTCATGTGACCGTCGATGCCAGCAAAATCATCGTGACGGGTGGGAGCCAAGGTGGCGGGATTGCGATTGCGGCAGCGGGATTGGTGTCCGATGTGGTTGCGGCGATGCCTGATGTGCCGTTTTTGTGTCATTACCGGCGCGCCACGGAGTTGACCGATTCGAATCCGTATAGCGAAATCAGTCGCTACTTGATGACCCACCGCGAAGCAGTTGAAGAGGTATTTAGTACACTCAACTATTTCGATGGGATTCATTTTGCCAAGCGTGCCACGGCCCAGACTATTTTTTCGGTAGGGTTAATGGATGATATCTGCCCACCGTCGACGGTGTATGCGGCCTACAATGCCTGGCAGGGTCGCAAAGAAATCAGTATCTGGCGCTACAACCGCCACGAAGGTGGTGGCAGTTATCAATCCCAAGACAAGATGCGCTTTATGCAGCGGATTTTCCCGGTCTAACACCATAATTTTTACCCACTACTGGTCGTAGTGACCAGTAGTGGGCTGGAATAACGAACAAGAGTGACAATGTCAGACGTAAGCATGATTGAATTAATTCGGGATGCTGCCGATAAAGCTGCGGCGCGTGGTGATACGATTGCTGCCCGCAATTATTACCGTGCAGTCTTGGCACAGCAACCGCATGATGTCGATGCAATGTTGGCATTAGCACAATTGATTCCCGTGGTAAGTGAACGGCAACGATTGATTGCCCAAGCACAAGTATTGGAGCCGGACAATCCTGCGGTAATAGCGGCTGCCGCCGAAAACGATAAAATCATTACCCAGGGGCTAAAAATCATCATCGTACCCTCCAATGATACCCAAAGTAGTGATACATTGGACGCAGTACAATCCGTCCCATCTAAACCACTCGTGATGTGTGCGGTGCATGCGACCATAGAAGCAACATTACGGTGTACGAGTTGTGATCGCCCCATGTGCGTGCGCTGTACCATTCCCAGCGAGGTTGGTCAGCTCTGCCCAACGTGCCGCTACAAACGCATCCCAGAGCGCTATCGTAGCTCGCTCCGGCATTGGGTAATTGCCGGGGGTATTAGCACAGTATTGGCAGCAATTATCCCGATTCCATTAGTATTTTTGTTGAGTGTTCCATTTATTGGGCCGTTGTTATATCTCGCAGGTGGGATGTTGATTGGGAGCCTCAGCGCCCAAATTACCCTCAAGTTAACGGCCAAACGGGGACGTACCATGATTATGGCAAGTGGGATTGGTGTTGGCTTAGGGTCATTGATTGCGATGGTTATTCTCTTTGGCAGTCATATTTCGCTCATGTTGTTGCTCTTAACCGTGTTGTCGATTGCCTTAGCAGTCCGGAGTCTCCAACAAACATTGCACTAGTATATTGAAAAAGCACACACTATGCTTTCGTAGTACCGATGCCCCTCGTGCGTGTCGGTATTTTTTGCATAAAAAACCCACCCATACCTGATGCACAGGCATAGGTGGGATTGTGTGTGAACTAGTTCATGGGAACTTGAGGAACGATTTTGCCTTCGATACGGGCAAAAATTTCTTCGATGGAATGACCGGTAATGGTCAAGCCGTGATTTTTGAGGCCAATCACGGCCCGTGACGGATCGGGGGCGCGGCGAACCAATTCGGCCACTTCGGCGGCGATTTCGTAGGTGCCACAAGGATAGTTGACTTGGGTGGATTGAATGGGGTCGCTCCACCAGGCGTGGATGTGGACGATGGCGCCGACGGAAGGATGCTCACGGTAGATCATCCAGTGCTCGATGGCATCGACTGATACGCGGCGTGGCTCAACCTGGGGTGGCACGCTCAGCCGGATCATCAATTGCTCGGGGACATAGCCAGTGACCAACAACACATCGCGACCGACGGTTTTGAGGTTGCTTTTGTCGACGCCTGATGCCGACATCCAGAAGTATTCTGGGTTGTGGTGGGCACGGGCACTCAAATTGCCGTAGCTCAGGCCACCGATGTTGTAGAGGCGACGTACCATCCGCAAGTCGTTTTCGGTGAGGAAATCTTCGATGCGGGTCGGTGACGGCAACAAACCCATTTGATCGAGGCGCACGCCAGCTTTGCAGACCTGCCACATTGGTTCTTCGCCTTGCCACAATGCTTCGGGCAAATCGGGGACAAAGTCATTGTTGATGACGAGGTGGCTACAGGCGAGTGGTTGCACGCGCTCGTAGAGGCGCTCGTAGTTGGTGGCGTCGTCACTATCGTGGCGTACCACATAGTGCCCTTGCTCGGGGGTAATGAAGTGGCTTTCGCGCATGCCATTGATGATGGTGTTGTAGATAATCAAATTCGAAATCGAGCGGATCAACAAGGGGTAGGCGGCATGCATGACGCTGGCTTCGTTACCGGGGCCTTCGAAAATCGATGCAACAAATGTGCCTTGGCCACGGCGTTTGACGGGGCGGGGGGCATCGACGTCACACATATTGAGGACGAGGCGCAATGGCATTTCGTCATTGATTTCGCCGGTGGCATCGATGGCATTGGGGCGATAAATATTGCCCTTTGAGACAATCACATCACGAAGCCGAGCAGCAAAAGTGGTAACAAACGCACTGTGTGACTCACCGGCAATGGTAAAGGTCATCACTTCGTCTGAAGCAAATGGAGCCTGTCCGGTAGCCGACTGGGAGCCTGTAGTCATAGTGTTCTTCCTTAGCACACAAACGCAATAAGAAGGATAAATCTTATAACGGATGGCATACAACTGCATAAAATACCGTATATCGTCATCTAGAATAGCCCGAATCGGGTATGGTGTCAAGTAAATCATTCTTGACAAGCCCCGCACAACAACGTAGAATCGTCATTAATGTATACCCTTCCACCATGGATATTTTCATTGAAAACAAAGTTGCACCGACCAAACATCCGCTGGCAATTGTTGCTCCTTGGTTGGTGCCTATTGCTACTCACCAACTGCGGACAACCAATTCAATTACTCAACCGGACGCCACGTGCGAGTAGCACCCGCTTGGTCGCAACGAGTGGGACGCCCGCAGAATCTACCGTCATACCCAATGCGACAGATATAGTGAGCACGTCGCCACTGACAACCACCCAAACCAGTGCCACTGAAGTCATTTCGGCGACGGTGACACTCAACGAGACAAGTGTCCCCACGCCAGTCATCAGCATTATTATCACGCCACAATTACGGGCAACCCCCACAGGAGACGAACGATGGGCGGCATTTGTCAGTAATCGCGTGGCATTTGACACCCCACAACGCATGACGACATTGGCACCAAGTCCGTTGTTGTGGCTTGATCCACGCAATGGGCAAGTACTCGAAATCGGTATGCTCAATGGCAGCTTTGCCGCAACAGCCCGCATGGTATTGACGTCAGACTCACATGAAGCCTACGAAGTCGAATATACGATTAATCAAGACTACGGCCTCACTGCGATATCTGACGCGATTGTGATGCGGATGCGCGATGCTGGGTACACCGCCAGTGTACGTGCATTTGTTGTGGCCAGTGATACAGTTGTGCAGGCGCCATAGTACTGATCTTTGATGATTCAACCCCCTGTGAGTGTGTGCATCACTATGCATAGGAGCACCAATGACGAGCAAATATCTTGATATGGTGCGTGGGCAACGCCGCCGCCCCAGCGCACTGCAATTCACCTCCAAAACGCTACTGGCAATTTTGGCGATTATCTCGATGGGCGGATCAGCTGCGTATTGGTGGGGGGTACAATCCCAACTCACCGATAATCGCATTGTAGCTATTGCCTTTACGGCGATTTTGGTGCTGGCACCACCGAGCCTGGTATCGTTTTTGATTCCATGGTCACCGGCGGGAATGCTGTTGCAAAAAATCAACGCCCGCACGTGGGGCTACCCAGTGATTATCGGGGCAGCGCTCTACTTAATTTATTATTCATTCCAAATCCAATGGAGCTGGTGGGCAGCCCAACCCATCGTGGCCGATGCGGGATTGGTCTATCAACAAGTACTCATCGGCATCATCGGATTCATCATCATCCCAGCCTTGTTGTGGACGCCGGTATCGTCAGATGAACTGGTCGAACAGGTGCGCCAAGCGCATTTAGTCAAGCGCTATGAGCTACAAACCCAAGCTGACATTGCGATTTTACGGGCCACATTGCTCCGTGCCCAAGAAAAAGCCTTGATTGGCTTTGCAAATTTGACCGTCCAAGAGCGCCAAGAACTGGCAGCCGTGATGCGCTCGTTAGTCGTTGGCATCGACAATACCTTGCGTGAAGTAGGTCAAACCGTACGCACGGTGAGTGGCGTGGCGATGCCGTTTGATGGCTTACTCGAAGACAATGCCGAAGTGCGCGATGTGCTCGATTATATTACCGAAAGTCTCGAAAGTACGGCTCTCGCCACACCCGACGATGGTTTGGATGATGAATTTGCGGAACAACCACCCCACACCACCCCGCAACTTGCCCCACAAGCACGGATGACTCGTTCTGCCCAACGGATGCAACGGTTGCACAATGATGGTGGTGAGGAGTAAGCCTATGTTGCGTGGGCGTCGATATGCCAGTGGCGGGGCCTTGCCTGCCGATGATTTGCACGAACTGGTCGATTTATTGGCGGTACGAATTTACGAACGCCTCGCCGAAAGTTCTTTTTTGTTGAGTCGGTCAGACGTCAGTGAATTAGTCAAACCCTATATTACGGACTTGATTGCGAGTGATCAACAAGAAGTCGCATGGTTGACCTGGGAACTTATCCAAGCCGGCGCGCAAGAACGCGAAGGATGATGCATTGAAGCGCATTGGCATATTGGGTGGGACGTTTGATCCAATTCATGTTGGGCATATCGCCATCGCAACAATCGCGATGGCGACGTTGTCTCTTGAGCAATTACGCATCATCCCCAATCGCACCCCGCCCCACAAGCCTGCCCCCCAAGCCAGCGATGCCCAACGCATGCAGATGGTACAACTCGCCTGTGCACCCTACCCACATTGGCAAGTGAGTGACAGCGAATTACGCCGCAGTGGTCCGTCGTACACCATTGATACGCTCAGAGAATTCGCTACCCCCCACAACCAATTGGTACTGATTTTGGGAGCGGATGCGGCGGCACTCTTGCCGGTGTGGTACCATGCCAAGCACCTCGGCGATTATTGTATGGTGGCCGTCATGCAACGCATCGGATCACCGTTTGACGACCAACAGATTCGCCAGCAATTACCCAATCTCGTCATCACCCAAATTCCGTGGCCGGGCATGGATATATCGAGTAGCGCCATTCGTCATCGCTGTGCCCACGGCGAATCTATCACTGATTTAGTCCCCGCCAGCGTGGCGGAGTATATTCACCAGCATCACCTCTATGGAGCACCGCGTGATTAACCATTTTGGCATCATTACTGATTATGCCACCAAGCACAAACTCACCATTACCCCTGCCCAATATACCCAGCTGGCCGATTACCTGACTTTGCTCCAAGAATGGAACAAAGATAAAGTCAATCTGACCGCCATCGTCGATCCTGCGGAAATGGTGCGCAAACACTTGCTCGATGCGTTGACTTATATGCCCCTCAATCCCAAACCACCGGCGCGCTTGATTGATGTGGGCAGCGGCGGCGGCATCCCGGGCATCGTACTCGCGATTGTCTGGCCCGAGACACACGTCACACTAGTCGAAAGTATCGCCAAAAAAACCGCTTTCCTGGTGCATGTGGCCTCGCATTTTGCGTTGCCCAATGTGCATATCGTTAGCGAGCGCGCCGAAACACTCGGCCAAGACAAACAATATCGCGCCCAGTACGACATGGCCACGGCACGGGCAGTAGCCGAATTGCGCGTCCTAGTCGAGTATCTATTACCGCTCGTGCGCATCGGCGGCAAAGTCTATGCGCCCAAGGGACCGACCCCCCAGGTCGAAGTCGAGGCCGCCAAAACCGCCATCACCACCCTCGGGGGGCACTTGCACGACATCGTGAGCATCAACGAGCCACCCCTCGAACCGCGCACCATGGTGCGGATTGTCAAACGCCGCGTGACCCCAGGAACGTACCCGCGTTTGGCGGGCACACCGAGCAAAAAACCGTTGTAGATTGTAGAGACGCAGCATGCTGCATCTCTACAATCTACAATCGCACCAATAAAAACCACCCCCTGCAACAGCAACTGTTGCAGGGGGTGGTTGACTAGCGCCGCGTTATGATTTGGCCACCGGCAAATAAAGTCGGTTGACGTATTCTTTGAGCATACGTTGGGTGCTGAATTTGGGGGCACAGGTCATGATGGCAGCCTTGGCGATAGCGACCCAGCGTGCCGACACGCCACTCGCATCGCGATCGTAGTAAGCAGGCGCCACTTCGTTTTCAAGCAAGTGGTACAGATGCTGCGCATCGTCCCAATCTTGGGCATCGAGGTTGTCGTACTCGCGCTCTTCACCGATGGCCCAGCCATTGGTGCCGTCGTAGGCTTCGGGCCACCACCCATCGAGGATGCTGAGGTTGGGTATGCCGTTGAGGCTGGCTTTTTGGCCACTAGTACCGCTGGCCTCATAGGGACGACGGGGGGTATTGAGCCACACATCGACCCCTTGGACCAAGGCTCGGGCCACGCACATGTCGTATTCTTCGAGGAAGATAATCCGACCGGCAAAGCCGGGTTCTTGGGATCGGCGATAGACGTCTTGGATGAAGTGCTTGCCTGGCTCGTCGGCGGGGTGTGCTTTGCCGGCAAACACCATTTGGATGGGCCGGGCAGGGTTGTTGAGGATGGATTTGAGGCGATCGGCATCCTTAAACAGCAACGTGGCCCGTTTGTAGGTGGCAAAACGCCGAGCAAAGCCGATGGTCAAAATGGTATCGTCAAACATCGGCCATGCCACTGGGGGAAAGCCAAGGCGAGTATGGCGTTGGGCCAAGCGCTCGCGTACAAATTCCACCAACGTGCGTTTGAGAGCCAAGCGTGCTTGCCAGAACTCACCATCATCGCTCGATTTGAGGGGTTCCCAAGTAGCGAGATTGTCGAGATGCTCGTACCAATCTGCACCCAAGGTGCGATCAAACAAATTACGCATGGCGGGAGCCAACCACGATGAAGTGTGAATGCCGTTGGTAACGGAGGTAATAGGTACTTCGTCGTTGTTTTTGCCAGGGTAGAGCCATTGCCACATCGAGCGGGCGACTTGACCGTGCAATTTACTGACGCCGTTATGCATTTCGGACAAGCGCAAGGCCAACACGGTCATGGCAAAGCTGGGGCCCCACGACTGCTGTTGCATGGCGATATTCATGAAGGCGTCGCGACTAATCCCCAATTGATCCCAGAATTTGGCGAAATATTTGTCGATGAGATCGAGTGAAAACGCGTCATTACCGGCGGGCACAGGGGTATGGGTGGTAAATACGGCTTGGTCGCGCACCATGTCAAAGGCTTGCATGAAGGGCACGCCTTGGGCGACGTATTCACGGGCCAACTCGAGCACCAAAAAGGCTGAGTGGCCTTCGTTCATGTGCCAGACCGCAGGGGCGATACCCATTTGCCGCAGGGCGCGCACACCACCGACCCCGAGCACGAGTTCTTGGGCAACCCGCAATTCGTGGTCACCACCGTACAAACGGGCGGACAAATCACGGTCGGCAGGGCTGTTGGGGTGAATGTCGGTATCCAGCAAATAGAGCGACATACGCCCTACTTGGAGGTGATAGACTTTGGCGTAAATCGTGCGCCCGGGGAGTTCGACCTCGACGACTACTTCGTTGCCCTCAGGGGTCACTGCAGGTCGGGCCGGGATATCGGCAAAACTCATTTTGCTGTAGAGGGCTTCTTGCCAGCCACTCGCATCGAGGCGTTGACGGAAATAGCCTTGAGGATAGATGAAACCGACAGCTACCAAGGGCAAATCGAGGTCGCTGGCTTCTTTGATGTGGTCACCAGCTAAAATCCCTAGGCCGCCTGAATAGATGGGGAGCGATTCGTGCAAGCCGAATTCGGCCGAAAAATAAGCAATAGTGCTTTTTTCGGTGGGGTAGGTGCGTTTGAACCAGGTATCTTTGCGGTTCATGTAGGCATCAAACGCAACCACTACGGCATCGTAGTCGGCCAACCAAGTAGGGTTGTCGACCGCGGCAATCAGACTGCGTTGGCGCACGTTGCGCAAAAACTGGACCGGGTTGTGGTAGATTGATTCCCACAATTGCGAATCGATGCGATTGAACAAATCAGTCGCGTTGGGGTTCCATGCCCACCAATAGTTGTAGGCAATGTCGCGTAAGCGGTTGATACGCACAGGAATCGGCGTAAACAACAAATCAGCACTCGTAGCGCTCAAGGTTCACCTCTTTTTCACAGAAGGAAACTGACACGCGGAGTAGCCACGATGCTCCCCGCAAACCGCCTACTAATATACACGGTAGTATATATTTACGCAAACAGCTATCAAAAAACAATGCCACCGCAGGCAACCTCGCTTATAATGCAAGCAATTATTCATGCAAAAGGTCCTGCAATGCGTCCAACTATTGTCGTCACCCAGCCAATCCCCGGCGATGCGGTGGCACGCTTGCGCCAAATCGGCGACGTCACCTACCGCACCACCGATGGACCGTTACCGGCAGCCGAACTCAGCCAATTACTGGCACCCGCAGATGCGGTGTTGTGTCTGTTGACTGACCGCATCGACGATGCCCTGCTCGCCACGACCCCCCGCCTCAAAATCGTCGCCAATATGGCCGCTGGCTACAACAACATTGATGTGGCCGCTGCGAGTGCCCGCCGCATCGCCGTCACCAATACCCCGGGCGTGCTGAGCGAAAGCACCGCCGACCTGACATTGGCGCTCATTCTCGGCGTCATGCGGCGCATCAGCGAATCAGAGGCGTTTTTGCGGGCAGGCAAATGGGAATACTGGAGCGCCACATTACTCCTCGGCAGCGAAGTCCATAGTCGCACGCTAGGGATTGTCGGCATGGGGCGCATCGGCACGGCGGTAGCACGCCGAGCCCGGGCATTCAACATGCGGGTGCTCTATCACGCCCGCAGTGTGCATGCCGATGCCGAAGCGCTGGGGGCCGAACGGGTTGATTTGGACACACTGCTGACCCAATCCGACATCGTCTCGCTCCATGTCCCCTACAACACAACCACACATCATCTCATCAATGCCCAGCGCTTGGCCCAAATGCAGCCCAGCGCATTTTTAATCAATACGGCCCGTGGCAGTGTGGTCGACGAAGCCGCCTTGGCCGACGCCTTACATCGGGGTATCATCGCTGGAGCGGGGATTGATGTGTTTGAAGCCGAGCCAACCATCCACCCCCAGCTCCTCAGTGCCCCCAATGCATTGTTGTTGCCCCATATCGGCAGTGCGACCTTGCAAACCCGTAGTGCTATGGCGCGCATGGCTGCCGACAACATCGTGGCTTTTTTTGCGGGCAACCGCCCACCACAATTAGTGAATCCGGAGTATTTGGCGTGAATCGTAACACTCTCTGGCGGATCGGCCTGTTGATTGTGGCTGCCGCATGCATCATTTTGCAATTCCCGCTCTTTTTTGTGGCGATTGGCCAACGCATCGGCTACGCCTACCCAATTGATTACGGCGAAGGTCCTTTGCTTCGCCAAGTGCAATTTTTGCTCCATGGCGGGTCAATCGCGGCGTTGTACGGCAATCCCGGGTTGCCGCCATACCTCGTGGTCAACTACCCACCGTTTTATTTGCTGGTGACACGCCTCGTGGCGATGGTAGCACCCGTATTATTTGCGGGACGATTGGTATCGGCACTGGCTGGCATCGGCGCCTTTGTCGCCATCCGGTTTTTGGCGGCCGACGACTGTGACGACGCCTATACCAACGCTTTGCGTTGGCTCGTCGCCTGTACCTGGCTGGTCATCCCAATCGTGCGTGAGTGGAGCGGCGTGATGCGCGTCGATATGCTCGGCGTGGTACTAGGGTTAACGGGTGTGCTTCTCGCCGTACGCGGCAAACTCAGCTGGGGTACCATCTTGGTGGTACTCGGATTATTATGCAAACCCACCTTGATTGCCGCCCCGCTAGCTCTGCTGGTGCTTTATACCAGCACGCCGTGGCGCAATATCCTGCGGGCTATCGCAAGTGGAGCGCTGGTGCTGATTATCAGCATCGTCGGCATCACCCTCGGCGGGGGACAATTGTGGTTGCACCTCGTACAGTCCAACGCCAACGGCTGGGATGCGAGTTTGGCCAAAGGGTTTTGGCGTGAAGCCGTGCAGGTGCATTGGCCCTTGATGCTGGGAGCATTCTTGATTGCTGGCGCACATCTGCGCCATGGCAAGCAGCTGTTCGCACCCACTCACCGCCTCACCACCATGGCCATCGCCTATACCATCGGGGGCATGGTGGTGGGGGTGGGGATTGGCAAAGTAGGCGCCTATGCCAACTACTTCCTCGAATGGTACGCCGGCATGGTGTGGTTGCTGACCATCGGGGTAGGCTGGCTATGGCAATTACCCGGCCGCCAGCGCTGGTTGGCGCCGGCAGTACTGGCACTATGTAGTGTGGGGGTGGCGCGTTATTATCCGTTGTGGAGCGAAACCTACCCTAAGCCCTACGGCATGATCGAGCAACAGCGCCCGGCTCGGTTGATAGTGGGGAGTTACGGCGTCTGGCGCGATTTCCGCCGTGAAGGGCAGATTTTGGCGGCCAATGCGGTGACTGCGCGCGATATCACCAGTCTGATCCAACAACACGGGTCACTGGTATATACCGATGTGCCAGGCATCGCCGCCCAAGCCGATGCAGTAGCACCGATGCAGGTATTTGAGCATCGTCAGTTATTCGATAGCGGTTTGTGGGACCAACGGCCCACTCTGCGCCAATTGGCCAACGGCCAAATCCCCTTGGTCGTGCTCGATTATTTGGGTAACTGGATGACACCCGAAAGTATCGCCTTGATTCGCAGTCGCTATGCCCAAAGCGGCTCACGGGGCAGTTTTGACATCTATCAACCGATTGCCGTCGGCGCGCCCCAAAGCATCAATCAACCACTGGGGGATTTGACGTTGCTGAGTAGCGCCTTGCCGCCCCCACTGCAACGGGCGGCTTATGAGCCTGGCAGTATATTACCGGTGCTCTTGACGATCCACGGTCAGGGCGATAATAGACCGCACCAGCTCAATTTGGCGTTGCACGATAGTACTGGCCAGACGTATGCCCGCAGTAGCCAAGCCTTGTTTGCTGGGGCCTTGACGGCCGCAGATTTGGCTGCAGGCGATTTACAGCACCTACAAGCCCTCGCAATCCCGTTGTCGATTGGTGACGGCAGTTATGTTATCACCGCCCAACTCGACGACACCCCAGCAGTCACCGCCGCCACCCTCACCATCCAAAAGGGGCAGGGACGGGTGATAGGCGATGCAGGGCAATTCGTACCTGAAGCGTTTATGCAGTTTGTCAATGCCAATGGTGGTCGCGCACGTTGGGGCTGGCCCTTGATGCCTGCCATGCCTTTTACCGATATGACACTGCAATGCTGGCAAAACGGCTGTATCCAACGCCTGCCTGACGGCAATATCCAATCGGCACCGCTGGGTGAATGGCTCCGGGCGGCGACAGCCCTCCTCCCCGCGACGAGTGATCTCGATAGCTACGAATTCACGCACGCCATTGCCATCGACGACCGCTATGCCAGTGCCGAATACGCGGTAGCCGATAGTGCCCGCCTAGATGGCGCAACGACGATCTGGCTACGCCGTGATGCGGTGTTGGTGTTTGAAAAAGACGACACCGTCTCGATTGGCGATGGCGGGGCGCGAGTATTGCGCCTGCCTGGGATTGCCTACCGTTGGCCACCCACACAACCCTAGCAGAGTCCATGACTGCAATAATCACAAAAAACCGGTGTGGCGGCGAATGCCGTCACACCGGTCGCACACCGTAGAATTTTTAGACTTTGGGATCATCGAGGTTACGGTATTCGCCACGAATAGCTAGCCAACGGACGTTGACAACATCACGGAGATTCCGCATCGCATCACGGATTGGGTCAACTTTTGTTTCGACGCCATAATGCCATACCACGGGTAATTCGGCGACCCGATAACCGCGAGCCATTGCGAGGTAGATGATTTCGACATCAAACGCCGTCACTGCCGCACCTTGAATGACCGGGGCATCAGCGCCATAAATACGAGCGCGATGGAATAGGTCTTGGGCGACTTCGGTACGAAACGCTTTGAATCCACACTGGGTATCGTGGAAATTACCCACCACCAGCACTCGTACGATGGTATTAAACACACGCCCCATCAAATGGCGGTGGAATGGTTCGCCTTCGCGGTGAGCGCCTTGGCCTTCACGTGAGCCAATCACGACGTCGTACTGTTGCTGGGTAAAAAACGGCAGCATGCGGTCCCATTCCTCAACGGGGACGGCCAAGTCAGCGTCACACAGGAGCACATAACGCCCACGGGCGGCGAGGGCTCCTGCCCGCACCGCGAAGCCTTTGCCACGATGATCGAGAGCTAGCAAGCGTAGCTGTGGCCATTGTTGGGCGGCAGTTTGTACAATCTGCGCGGTGTCATCACTACTCCCATCATCGGCAACGATGACTTCGGCATCGAGTTGGGTGCGCGTGACATAGGCTTGGACAGTGGCCAACGTCGCAGGCAACCGCATATGTTCGTTATACGCCGGGATGACAATTGTTAAAAGCGGCTGATTCCCTGTCGTCATCACACTTCCTCACTCCCCATCAACAACATCATCTTGGTAATATCAATTTGGATTGGAATGTGGGTTCGTTTGGCCAAAAACTGGCGCACATGCCCCCATGCAGCTAACTGGCCGCGTAAGCGAGCCCGGGCAGCTTGGCCACGGATGTGCCAGGCTGCATCAACAAAAATTTGGATTTGGCGCCACAGCATTATCCAAATATAACGACTAAACAAGGGCGCCGGGATATTTTTGAGCCAAACCAACGGGAAGTTACGCCCGCAATAAAAACTCGCCAGCGCCCCCCCGCCCGTGGCACTCAAACGATGATAGACAATCGCTGTGGGCACAAATATGGTGCGCAAACCATGGAGACGCGCGCGTAAATTCAAGTCGACATCTTCGCAATACATGCCCAAATCACGATCAAAAACATCACCGGCCACCGCAAGTTGATTGAGCGCACTGCGGCGATAGGCAGCAGCACCCGCACATGGACCAAACACTTCTTGGGGGTGTTGGAATTGGGGCGAGTCGACTTGCCACACGCCCCGATTACCGGGGATACCATCAATCCGATAAAAATCACCAGCGGAGTGAATAACCGTACGTCGGTCAAAGAGCATTAATTTACTCGCCGCAAAGGCGTATTCGGGGTGCGCGTCGAGGGCACCGATTAATTCGGCGAGCCACGCTGGCGTCACTTCAGTATCGTTATTGAGTAACACCACATATTCGCCCGTCGTCGCAGCAATAGCCGCATTGCACGCTGCCACAAAACCTTGGTTGTGAGGTAAGACGATTAGTTGCACTTCGGGATAATTGCGACGCACAAATGCGACTGAATCATCGTGCGAGGCATCGTCAACCACGGTCACGCGCATATCGGCATGGCGTGTTTGGCGCTGGAGTGCAGCAAGACAAATTGCTAAATGTGCCTGCCCGTTATAATTGGGCACGATGACATCAATCATTGCCACGTTCATCCTATTGTTTCGACAAATGCCTGCACGGCTGCCTGCCACGGGCGCAAACGAATACCCATTGCCGCCCCCACATGATTGGCAAGTGGTGTATACAGCGGCACTCGCCCAGGGCGTGGATAATCAGCCAGCGCCATCGGCTCGAGGGCGACGTGATGGCGTCCAGCGGCAGTCAAGGCAGCTTGTGCCAAATCGTACCGCGAACAGGCACCTTCATTGACCAGATGGTAGGTACCATAGGCGTCACTGGTGATTAATTGCGCCAAGGCTTGCGCCACATCGCCTGCGTGGGTGGGTGAGCCGATTTCGTCATTGACCATGCGCAATACCGGACGGTCATTGGCGAGACGCAACACAGTACGGATAAAGTTCCGCTCACCACCAAACAACCACGCTACGCGCACCACATAGAGCCGGTCGAGTATTTCGCGGGCAGCTTGCTCACCGGCGTATTTGGAGCGGGCATAGGGGTTAATCGGGTTGGCGATATCGTATTCAGCATACGGGTGGGTCGCAGTCCCATCAAATACTTCGTTGGTACTAATTGCGACCATACGGGCATTGCTACGGCGAGCCGCTTGCGCCACCCAACGAGTCCCTAACGCATTGATACGGTAGGCTGCATCCGGATCAAGGGCGCAACCATCGACATTGGTCATGGCGGCAGCATGAATAATCACTGCGGGGCGTAATGCCGCAATTACATCGGCAGTTGCGGGTTGACTCAGTTCAATCTCGGCATGCCCCAACCCCACCACATCGTGGTGCGATTGAAGGTGCGCCACCACGGCTCGTCCCAATTGGCCGTTGGCTCCGGTTACCACAATCCGCATGACGTCCCCACCTGTCATAATTCTCTCGTTATGGTAGAGCAACATTCCCGATGCGTCAACATTACTCATACATGATGCGACGCAAAATATTCCGGCATAAATACCGAAAATACATTGTCGGCATGGAGGGATGCGCGGCGAAACGGCTATGGTACTATATCTCTATCCAATACTTGGTTATATCAAGGAGTAGCGCTCATGGCCACACACCCCCTCCAAGCCCAAATCGACGCCTATATTGATGCCAATTTGCCCCGCTTCATGACGATTTTGGGCGAACTCTGTGCCATACCCAGTGTGGCCGCCCAAGGGCATGGCATTGCGCCGTGTGCCCAACGGGTCGCCGAATTATTTAGTGAAGTAGGACTTACCGCACAGATTATGCCCACAGCCGGCAATCCGGTAGTCTATGCCCACAGCGATAGTGACCACGCCCACACCTTGCTTTGCTACAACCACTACGATGTCCAACCTGCCGAACCATTTGAGCTGTGGAATTCGCCACCCTTCGAAATGACCCGCCGTGATGATTTACTCATCGCCCGCGGCGTAGCCGACGACAAGGGCGAGTTGGTGAGTCGCATCGCAGCGATTGCGGCAGTGCGCCACGTGCTGGGTGAATTGCCCGTCAACATCAAGTTTCTCGTCGAAGGCGAAGAAGAAATCGCCAGCCCCAATCTAGCACCATTTATTTTGGCGCATCGTGACCTACTCCAAGCCGATGCGTGTGTGTGGGAGTTTGGCACCCACAACGGTGACGGCGAGCCGGTGGCCTACCTGGGGTTGCGCGGGATTTGTTACCTCGAATTATCGGTAGAGACGGCCAAAATCGACACCCATTCAGGCATTGCCGGCTCGATTTTGCCCAATGCAGCCTGGCGCTTGGTATGGGCCCTCAACACCCTCAAAGACCAAGACGAAAAAATTCAACTGCCGAATTTTTATCAAAACGTGATTGCCGCCACCGCCCGCGACATGGAATTGCTGGCGGCGCTGCCCGATAGTGACGAAGAAATGCAAGAATTGTTTGGTAATGCCTCGTTCTTGCACAACGCTCGGGGGGTCGAATTACGCCGGCGCGAGATTTTCGAGCCAACCTGCACGATTTGTGGCATCACTACCGGCTACCAAGGGGCTGGCCAAAAAACCGTCTTGCCGGCAACAGCCAGCGCCAAAGTCGACTTCCGGCTAGTACCCGACCAACGCCCCGAAGATGTGGTGGCCCAGCTCCGCGCCCACTTCGATGCCAACGGCTTTGGTGACATCAAAATCACCGTCGTCGGGGCCGGGCGCCCCGCCCGCACTGACCCCGACCATCCGTTGGTGCAGACCTTGGTCGATGCAGCCCACGACGTCTATGGTCGGGCCCCACATATTTGGCCGATGTCGGGGGGATCTGGCCCCAATTATCTCTTTTCGCATGAGCTTAATGTGCCGATTATCACGCTGGGGGTGGGGTATTCGGGGTCACGCGTCCATGCCCCCAACGAAAACATCCGCATCAGCGACTTCCGCAATGGTATCCGGCATATGGCGGCGTTGTTGTTGCGACTCGGAAATGTCTAACTAAAGGAAATATAATCGGTGACGCTCTCTCCGTGCTGTCGACGGCAGCACGGAGTATTTATCAATACAAAAAAGACACGTTTATGGCAATACCAGCGCGAGTTGGTCTCATTACATTTGAAGGGGAAAACTACCACTGGATAATTGGATTTACCGTTATCCTTGGCTATCTCCCCGATGATATTTTTACGAATACACGGGTGATTACGCCACGACCTGTAATACTGGTAGCAAAAGAGCCCCAAACGCTATTCAGAATCAACGATGAATAATCAAATACGTGCTATAATCAGCATGTCAATTAAACGTATGGGACTAGGACACGCATCTGCGAAGACCCACCTTCAGCACACCGGTTACGGTAGCACCTGGCAAGATGTGTGGTTTAGTTCATACGGTGGAATGGTCGGCAGTGGGGTGAGACCAGCGGATTGGCTTAGAGTTGTTGTATATACGGGGCGTATGTCTCGTGACTGTCCAAGTGGTGGACAGAGGAGTGAAGCGAATGCGTGTGAAGTTGTTTGTGGGTAACTTGCCGTGGCGGATGACCAGTGAGGAATTGAGCGATGCGTTTGCTCCTCATGGCGAAGTAATCAGTGCTCGAATTGTGATTGATCGCGACACCCAACGCTCACGGGGCTTCGGCTTCGTGGAGATGGAAGTCGACAATGTGGAAGATGTGATTCAGGCCACCAATGGTCTTGAAACATTCGGTCGCCCCCTTCGCGTCAACGAGTCAGACGAGAAGCCCGGTTTTGACCGTCCCCGTCGCGGCCCCCGCGATGATAATCGCTACTAAATCACGCTAATTACCACGATGGGGAGCGGCCAAGGTGCGCCTCTTCCCATCGTGTTTTTTTGTGTCCAAATCCCGCCACATCGCGTTTTTTATAATCTATCGCTACAAAACCCGTTTACAATAACAGTGTCCCTTTTTATTTTTCATGCAAGGAGTTCGTCATGCAGATGACTCGATTGGGCCGCACTGGATTGCAGGTCAGTAGTGTGTGTTTGGGTACCATGACATTTGGCAATCAAGCCGACGAAGCCACCTCACACGCCATCCTCGATGTGGCCGTAGACCATGGCATTACTTTTATTGATACGGCAGACGTCTATCCACTCGGTGGCGACTTCAGTAGCGTAGGGCGTACCGAAGCAATCATCGGCACATGGCTCAAAGCTCGCGGCAATCGTCACGATCTCGTGCTCGCCACCAAATGTCGTGGTGCCATGGCACCAGGTGCCAACAACGAAGGATTGTCGCGCAAGCATATCATGGCGGCCTGTGATGCCAGCCTCAAACGCTTGGGTGTTGATTATATTGATTTGTATCAATTCCATGCCCCCGACCCCGAAACTCCCATTGTAGAATCGCTCGAAGCACTCACCGACCTCGTGCGCGCCGGCAAAGTACGCTATGTCGGTTGCTCAAACTTTGCTGCGTGGCAAATCATGCAGGCCCTCTGGACCAGCGATCAACGCCAGTTGGCGACATTTGTGTCGCTCCAACCGCGCTACAACATGCTGTTTCGCATGATTGAAGACGAAATTTTGCCCGTGGCCCGTCAATACGGCCTCGGCGTCATCCCCTACAATCCCCTCGCCGGCGGCATGTTGACCGGGCGCTACATCAACCAACGTGCCGTTGAGCCAGGCACACGTTTTACGCTCAACAACAGCGGCGAGCTCTATCGCAAACGCTACTGGAACGATATGGTGCATGACGTGGTGGCTGATTTGCATACCTACTTTAGCGGGCGTGGGATTTCGTTGACCCATGCCGCGCTGGCGTGGGTACGCGCCCAAGCTGGCATCACCGCCCCCATCATCGGCGCTAGCCGCCCCGCACAACTAGCCGAATCACTGGCCGGGCTCGATGTGGTGCTGGATGCCGAGGCCATGGCCAAATGTAACGAGGCCTGGTTCGAATTACCCCGCGAGCGCGACATCAGTGTGGCCCGCCGCTAATTGGTGGTTGCCGTAGTGCAACGAGTAGGGGATGGTATTTTTACCATCCCCTACTCGTTTTTATGTGCATTTACACAAATGGATTGGCACTAGGGGTCAAAATCAATTCGGGGATGGTGGCGCGGGGGGCGAGGCTGGCCACAAATTGCACGACTTGGGCTACGTCGTCGGCTTGGAGCATGGCGGCGCGGCGCTCGGCGCTGACTGGTGCGGGGCGTTTGTCGATGAGGGGGGTATCGACTTCGCCTGGGTGAAGCATGGTGGCGCGGACGCCGTGGGGTGCTTCTTCTTGAGCGAGGGTACGCACAAAGGCACTGAGGCCACTTTTGGCGGCATTATACGATGCGCCACCGAGGCTACTGGGGCGGGGCACCGAGGTCGACCCAATCGCAATAATGACTCCTTGGGCGTGGCGCACCATCGGTAATGATTGACTGATGAGGTGGAACGCACCGTTGAGATTAGTGTCGATCATCATTTGCCACGAGGCCGCCGTGAGTTGGGCCATGGTGCGCTCAGGCAGGTTGGTGCCGGCGGCACTAACCAACACATCGATGCGTCCGTGCATGAATTCGACTTGGGCGATGGCTTTGGCAACGGCCTGCGGGTCGGTGACATCACAGGGGATGACCACGCCACGATCGTGGCACTGCAGTGCCACTTCTTTGAGGGCTTCGGCGCGCCGGCCGAGCAACACGACGGTGGCCCCTGCGGCGGCGAAGCGCACCGCACAGGCGGCTCCGATGCCACTGCCAGCACCACTAATGACTACGATTTGATTCATGGTGTGTACTCCACACGCCGGATGCGTGTTTACAGAACAAAATAGTACCGTTTATTTCCGCTGGTGGGCGTAGACCGACACATGGGCGGTGCTTTGGGCATCAAACGGCGTTTTTTGCCAGTTGGCAAAACGCTGGACCAGCTGCAACCCGGCCATACGGGCCATCAAATCCATTTCGCCGGGAGTAATCAGACGACAGACAATCGGTTGCATGCTGATACCACTCACAGAGATACGCACATGATTTTCAACTAGGTGTTGCGTGACGGGGTCATAGCGGGCCACATCAAACATCACCGAGTCGATGTTGACCTCTTCAGCATGCACATAATCTGATTTGCCACTCGGCATCCAGGTGTGCGGCAAGGCCGTTTCGACCACAAACACGCCATCATCACTGAGGTGCCGGGCTGCATTGGCAAAGCAATTAATCTGGCCATCGACTGTCAACAAATTAAAAATGGTATTGAAGACCAGATAGACCAGTCCATAGCGCTGCCCCATCTGGACGCTACTCATATCGCCGTGGACGACGTGGATATTTGCCCCTGCAGGCTTGGCATGCAGGCGGGCAATCATGTCGGGCGATAGTTCAATGCCGTCGACCGTCATCCCACTCGCGGCTAAGGGCAGGGCGATACGCCCTGTGCCAATGGCGAATTCGAGTGCGGTGGGCTGGGGGGCGATTGCGTGCAAAAATTGTACGGCGGCGGATTCATCACCCCGTGGCTGGTCGTCGTAGCTGGCCGCCACCGCTGCCCCAAAGCTCCTGGCCGGGTCAAATCCCTGCATTCGAGTTCCTTTTTATTGCGACCCCGTTGTCCTCTTGTGGGACAACGGGGTGATTTAGTCTTACCAGTGCATGGTAACGGCCAAAAATTCGTCACGCTTGACGCGCAAGCCTTCGTACATCTCGGGGGCGTTTTCGGCATGGACATGGTGGGTAATCATGTTTTTGAGGGATAATTTGCCGGACGCCGCAAAATGCGCCAACAACGGCAAGGCCCGGTCGCGGGTGAATGGGAAGTGGTCGCGCACCGTGGTGCCGATGGCACTGCCGTGGGCGCCGGTAATCGTCACCGAGCGACCATGCAAATCCCAGTACGAATCGAAGTTTTGGATGATGCCACGTGGACTCCCCACCAACACCACTTGGCCACCATCACAGACCAGTTTCAATGCGTCCTGCAGGGCTGCCGGCACGCCAGTGGCATCGACCACCACATCGGCGCGTCGCCCCAACATGGCTTGGATTTGGGCGGCGCCATCACCGTTGCTCGGATCAATCGTTTGTACGCCATAGACTTGCTCGGCCCAGGCCCGCCGTTGTGCGATGGAATCGACCCCGATGATGGGATAAGCACCGGCAGCAGCGTATAGCCGCGTGGCGATTTGGCCAATCATGCCCATCCCGAGGATGGCCACTGCTTGCCCCAAAATCCGTTGCGATTGTACCAACGCCGTAAATGGGAAGCGCGCTAGCGAAAGCATGGCGGCGTCTGGGGCAGGGACGTGAGCCGCAATCGGCCAAATATCGGCATCAGGGCCCACATCGACCACGGCGTAGCTCTCGTGACGCCCCGGCCAAATCACGCGGTCCCCTTCTTTGAATTGGGTGACCCCAGCACCAACCGCCACGATGTGGCCAACGGCACTATAGCCGGGCACAAAGGGGAATTTGGCCCACAAATTGGAGGGGTCTTTGAGCCATTGATGGATGCCGGTATAAATAGCCAGCTCGGTGCCGGCACTAATCCCACTCGCTTCGGTGGCAATCACGACTTGATTGGCACCGGCTACGGG
>CALFIC010000099.1 GCA_937876225.1 uncultured Chloroflexota bacterium
GACCGGCGCGCTGGGCGTCGAACACCTTGAGGTTGGCCGAGGTGGCGCGCAGGGCCTTGCCGCGATGGCTGACCAGATTTTTTTGTTGCGGGTCGAGTTGGGCAAATGCCGTCACCAACAAATCCAAGCGTCGGTAGGCGAACGTTAATCCTGCGTACGTGATGACAACCCCTGTATGGGTAATACCAAGTTTTTGGCGGGCAGCCTGTTGATCCCGCGGATGATAGAGGGTTTCATTGTAGGCATCCGGCAAAATATCAACGTCGCTTGCTACGCGGTGCTGCTGTTGCGCCAAAATATCACGAAAGGCCCGCGTGAGTGATACGAGCCGAGCTGGCTTGCGAATCGTGGTGTCATCGAGGGCTTGGATGATACCCGTAGCCCATGATTCTTTGGGGCGCGAATGATTGGTGGATTCGAGATGATGGACCTCGTATACTACCTTTGCACCACACCAGCGTGGGGCAAGCCGCGCCATCCAGTAGGCGCAGATGATCTCACGTACATAGACCACATCAATCCGTTGACCACGCCAATGACGCCAAGCCATGATGATGAGCACGAGCCACGCAAATACGCTCCGTTCGATGTAGTACCACAACGTTGATTTATAGAGCCGTGATAAGCGCCCGATCCCGATGCGTGGCAAATAATTGACACCGAGGGCATCAAATGGATTTGCTTCATGTGTCATGCGTGGAATGAAAATCTGCGTTTGTGGCGCCAGTGCCTTGAGCTCACGTAACGTCGAATATGTTTGCACAGCGTTAGCCGACGCCAAGGTCAGACTCGTCGGGTAGGCCACATAATAAATTGTTGGTTGCGTGTTGCTCATAGTCCGTGCGCCTTGTAGGTCGCCGTGAGTTCATCGGCAATCACTGTTCCTCGAAATAGTTCCGCAAAGGCGGCACAACGAGATTGTAATTCGGTATGGCGGCTCAACGCACGTTGAATTCCATCTGCTAGTGATTGGGCACTTTGCGGATCAACTACTTCCCCACAATCGGCTTCTTTGACATAATCACTCGCTCCCGTGGTACGGGTGACGACTGGTGGTGTCCCAACGGCGGTGGCTTCAATTACTACGCGACTAAATGATTCTGCAATCGATGGAATCACCGCGATGTCGCATCCTGCCATGTATTCGGCGGCTTGATGATGCGGTACACCCCCTATTTGATGAACACGGTCTGCAACTCCGAGTGCTTCTGCACGTTGGGTCAAATAGGCACCGTAATCACCAAAACGGGCGGTTCTGCGATTGCCGCCGACAATGATAGCATGCGCATCTACCCCAGCGGCTACGAGTTGCGGTAATGCTTCCACGAGATATTCGATTCCTTTGAAGGGATGTAACCGATTGAGGCTGAGGATTAACGTGGAATCAGGGTTCCAACCATGCCGCGCGGTAATGGTTGCCCGAGATTGCTGGCGAAATACCATCACGGGTATGCCTACGGGTGGGTAAGTTGGTTCGGTAATATTATAGGGAATCGCTACCACGTTGGCTGGTGGTGCGTCGTAGGTTTCTTTGGCAAGAATGGCAATCTGACGGGAATCTGCCCGCACCAAATCTGCCCGTTGCATTACCCAGCGCACGGCTTGGCGCACAAACCAATTGCGGGCATACCCGTAATCATACGCCGGTACCGACATCACATCGGCGCCTGGTAAAGTGACCGCTACCCGCGTGGATGCAGGACGTGCCAACAGAGTGATTAATCCCAGTGGGAATGATGTTTCTACGTGTAATAAATCGTATTGTTGTTGACGGAGATGCTGGCGAAACCCGCGCCATGCCCCAAACAAATACGGATACCCTGTCACCCATCCCAACACACGATTCATCACCTTGTCGATGAGTGATGTCGCAGTAGGGATATGATGGATTACGATTTCATCCATGTTGAATGTGGTAGTGGTGGTGACTCGCGATGAGAGTGATGCGACTTCGGTGATGATGCCCTGTGAATTCCAGTGTGCAATCACCTCAGTATGCATTAGGTTTCCCACGGCGTCAGCATCGTACCGCGGTATGCAGTAGAGTATCCGCATATCAATCCTTGTAATACTACTATTGATAGTATAACATGGATTTTTTATTTGTGAAATTCGACGATGCGTTGTTGGTAATATCCAAGTGATTGATTGGCAACCGTAATCGGAGTGTAATCTTGGATGACATGGTCATATCCAGCTTGCACGAGTTGTTTCCGCAATGTATCGTCTTGGAGTATCCGTATAGTGGCTGCGGCATAGCCTGCCACATCATCATAGGGGACAAGTAAGCCAGTTTTTTCGTGGTGGACGATCTCATTGCCGGCGGCGCAATCAGTCGTGACTACCGGACAGTGCGCGGCCATTGCTTCGATTGGGGGAATCCCAAAACCTTCGTAGCGACTCGGTGCCAAAAGGAGATGTGCTTCTTGGAGTAATTGTATTTTTTGGACTTCGTCAACACTCGTGAGCAACGTGATCCGTGCGGTTACACCTAAATTATTTGCGAGTGCTTCGAATTCACTGCGTTGGCTGGTGTTGTGTGTCACCATCACCATGCGGATGTCGGGGACTGACTGGGCGATGAGGGGCAATGCGCGCACGGCCAAATCCCACCCTTTGCGTGGAACTAACTGCCCAATAAACAAAATCGTTGGTTGGGGATGGCGTGGGCGACTCGGTGCATCGATGTATTGTTGCAGTTCAACGGCATTCGGTACGACAGTTATTTGCTCAGCGGGCACATGTAAGCTTACTAATACTTCTTTTTCGTGCTGAGAAAGTGCCATGATACCGTGATATCCATGTAATGGCGCATGAATCAAATAATTGCGGATGCTCCGGCGTGGATGGGCACCGCGCATGATTGCAGTGCGCAACTGTGCGCCAGTCGTCAGTAAGCGCTCTGGGCGTAAAGGATGCTCGAGGGGGCGTTCACGGTCGACCACCAAATCCCCATCATGCAAAATTCCATGTGGGGTAAGTACCATCGGTGCTTTTTTGTGCCAGTGGATTTGGGCCTGAAAGGCTAAGAGGTGCCGTAAATGATGCACATGTACAATATCTGGGGTTGGCAGTGTCCGGGCAAGTTGCCATAAATCACGCGAAAAAAAACCAAAGGTGCCACAGCGATAAATGGTGAGATTTTCGCTGTAAGATTCTTGCCGGGGTTGCTTGGAATTGTGGTGGTATTCGACGGCACTCACGCGGTGCCCAAGGGTGGCGAGCGTGCGCGCCAACAGGAATTCTGGTCGACTCGGAAAGTGCGGGTCAAATCCATATGTCGAAATAATCAAAATGTGCATAGATGTTACCCTCGTTGTAGTGCCGTAGCATAGGCCTGCGTAACGCGATCGGTGACTGCAGGCCAAGCAAATTGCGCCGCCCATGGAGGGGCGGCGGCAGCGTATTGTTGGCGCACTGCAGGGTTTTCTATCAAAAACTGAAACTGGGCGGCGAGGTCAGTGGCATCTTTGGGGGTGAAAAAGCGTCCCGTGATTCCTTCGGCGACAACTTCAACGAAGCCCCCAAAGCGCGATGCAATCACTGGAAGCCCACATGATTGGGCTTCGACTAGCCCAATCCCAAATGTTTCACTGGCATAACTCGTTGCCACTAGCACATGGCTATCCTGCATAATCGCTGGCAAGGTGTGGCGCGGTACTGACCCAAGGAAAGAGATGCGGTCGTTGAGTTGCAATTCGGTGACGAGCCTCTCTAATGCCTGACGCTGTTCGCCGTCACCGGCAATCTGGAGCGTCGTGTGTGGCGTCAGTGCAATCGCGCGAATCGCCGTATCGACCCCTTTCCATGGTTGTAACCGTCCCACAAATAAGACCCGCAATGGCAATGCAGGGAAATCTTTTGGGAGCACTGGTGGACAAAAAATCGTCGTATCGATACCGTTGTACACCACATCGACCGTAATCGGGTAGCGTTTCATTACCGTTTGGGCATTGTACTGACTACAACTCACCGCACCTGCAACGCGCGTTGCCAGCCAGCGGTCACCGCGGTAAAAGTCCTCACCATGACACCCCAAAATAACTTTGGCACCACTGAAGCGCGCCGCAATCAATGCTGGCAGTAAATCATACGGTTTTTGGATGTGGATGATGTCGAATTTGCCCTTTATCAAAAAAGGAATTGCCCGCCATGCCATACTTAAGCGCTCGAGTAATTTACGCTCGGCATAGGCGCGGGCTAGCCCGGGTATGCGACTGAACCAGGTGCGACTCACATATGGGAAGGTTGCAACCGTGACGGTTGCACTTCCTTCACGACGTGACCCGTTGCCGCCAATGACCGTGATGTCGTGGCCACGGGTGGCTAATTGATTGGCCAAGTCCCACACGAAACTTTCGACACCGCCATAGGCGGTGGTAGTGGTTAAGTTGTACAAGGCAATCCGCATTACAGTACTCGCATGATGGTCGATTTAAACGGTAATTTAAGCCGAAGCAATTGGTCGCGGTCGCTCGTATCAAGCCCACCACAGAGGCGCAAGACCACCATAAATATCGCTAGGTTGACGATACCGATGACCCCATATACCGGTAAAAGCTGTAATCGCGCCCATATCCCAGTGCTAGCAGTGGTGGCCGGCATGAAATAACTACACGCATAAATTGTAATTGACATAACAGTTGTTGCAATGATTACTCGGGTGGTAAAGCGCCACGGCCATTGCAATTTGAGGCGTTGCCACCCCCAGGTGGTGACCCAGATACCTGCTATAACTCGCGCAAATCCATACGCAAATGCCAGCCCTTCGACGCCGTAGCGTGGTGACAGCCACAACCCGAGTGGTACCACCACGAGACTCAGTAATCGTCCCACCGTGACGATCGTGAGTTGCTCGTAGACAATCATGACGTTGTGGGCTACCGTCAAGATACTTTCCAAGAAGAGACACGGCACAAGGATATATACGATACCCACCGCATCACCGTATTGGGGAGTCAAAATCAACAAGGCTGGTTTGGCGAGGAGCATCAATGCCGCGCCACCGGGGATGAGCAGGAGTAATTGAATACGCACAATCGACGCAAATGCTCCTTGGATACTCCCACCTTCACCAGCGCGGACGCGTGTAAATAGTGGCACGGTAATGCCGACGAGTGGTGTGTAGAGATATGAAAGTACCATCCCGACGAGTGACGCTCCGGCCCACAACATGGCCGCATCGCTGATGCTATTGGTTAAATAGATTGCAAATGACTTGCCAGCCACAAAATCGGTCATTGTCATCAAATATGAAACCCCGGTATAGCGTAAAAACCCTGCGGGGAGCCAACTGGTATTCGGCTCAATGCTGGCAGGTGCTGGGGCGACATCGTGCCCAGCGCGCCAGATTACAATCACTTGCCAGGTTGCAATTGCCACGGCAATTGTGGGTGCGAGCCCCGAGGTAATCAAAATCCCCACGATGCTCCAACGCAATGGATCAGGGCTAAACTGGGCTACGACGATTGCTACGACGGCCAAGAGTTGTGGGAGCATACCGGCTATAAGTGAGATACCATTCCATGCTTGTTGTTTAAAAAAACTATTGAGATAGGCCATCAATACATCGTAGCAGACACCCATAATGAGCAAAACGATAATAACCACAATAAAAATCCAGCCTTGTTCGTGTAACAAGGCATGGAGCATGGTCTGAGCACCGGCATCGATACGACCATCGGCACTGATTTTGCTACCGAGGGATGCCAAATAATCATCTTGTTTGACAGCCAAACCGATCCCAATCGCAATCAGAAATATTGCTTGTGCCAAAAATACCGCCCCCAGTAATTTGAGCACGCCGTTTGGCCCACGGGCGCGCATCGTTTCGGGGATGTATTTGGGTAGGGTACGGGTGGTGCCAAGATCAATCCATGTCCCAAACGCTGATGCCGCACCACTTACCAATGCTAGTAAGCCATAAGCAGCGATAGGGAGCACGGTTAATTTGAGGGCGGTGGCAGCGATTTCGGCTAACATGCGTAGTGGCACAAAGAAAGTATTCCAGACCACCGCCCGTGATACTTGATGCGCCAACGTCGGTGGCGCTTTGGGTGCATCTGGCATTTATTTGGCTTTCGTCAAGGCTAATTCAAACATGCCCGTGTACCATGCGCGTTGTGCTTTGTATGCTAATTGTTCGAGCCCGATAGCGCGTAATCCAGTGCGGATACGTTGCCGGCTCGGTTTTTTGCTGACAAATCGCCCTTCCTGCAACGCAGTTTCGTTCATGTCTACTGTAGTAAATCCAGCCGCTTGCGCAAGCTGTACAAATTGAGCGTAATCGTAGTAATGCATAGTACTGAGGCGTTGCATATCACGGAATTGACTCGTTGCTTTGCTACGGCCACGGCGATTGATATACCATTCGGCGAGCGGTCGCGGCCACCAATTAATGCTCGGGATATGGTAGTGCGGATCGACCCAGGCGCGGCGATTAATCGCCGTGAGGAGTAATTGTCCGCCTGGTGCCAGGGTGCGGGATATTTCGTGGAGCACTGCTACTGGGTCTTGGACATGCTCGAGCACATCCCAGCAGACCACCAAATCAAATTGCGCATCACGAAAGGGTAATTGCTCACCAGCACCATTGACAATAGGGAGATTGATGTCGTAGCGTTCGGCCCGGAGTTGGATGATTTGACAGTATTGTTTGTTGTATTCCGATACCGTGACATGGGCACCATGTAACGCTGCTGCGACGGCAAATCCTCCCATGCCAGCCCCGAGGTCAAGCACGCGAGTGCCTGCAAGTGGGCGCGCATGGCGCTCGATTTGGGCGATGCGGTCGGCTTGGTATTGCTCTTGGTAGAGCCGGCGTTCGCGCCACGTGACATAATCACGACGCCACGTCATATGTTGGAGCCAAGGATCAATTGCTTGTGCCAAGGCGTCGATTGATTGCATCGCGGGAGGGATTGGTTGTGTCATGGTAGTACCACCGGTGAGCGATAAATGCGCACGACCCACAAATAGAGTGCGCTGACGAGGGTGTATAAGAACATTATAGTCACGAGCAATCGACCGCTCCAGCCACGTCGCCAAAAACGATCGGCGATAACGGCCCAACAAATCATGACGATTGGTAATATATAAAAAATCTGCTTATCCACCATCGAAATACGATATCCCGCCATCATAAACAACAAGGCCACAACGAACCATGCCGTCATATAAGCCCACAATGTTTGGCGTTTGAATAACAATAAGTATCCCGGGATGACCAACAGCATGGGCATAAATAACCCATAGTACAAATAGGGATTCATAACAAAATCATATCGTAGTAATGGCAAAAAATTATAAAAATATGTGCCTAATGGTGGTCGGGCAACCCCGACAGTGGTTGGACTATTGACACTAATCTGCAAAAAATATGGAATCGTGCGTTGGATAATCGGCGGAATGTATTGGCCATAGTACACAACTGTGGCTACCGCCAACCCTCCGTATGTTGCCAACAAAATTGGCCGAATATTACTTCGCTGTGGTTGGTTGGGGATAATCCACAATAAGCCGGCGAGTAGCGTGATGAAGATTACATGGAATACGGCGGTAACTGTATAAATCAGCATCGTGGCCGTATTGATAATCAAAAGCAATGCGAATAATTTGCGATTGTTGATGCTACGACCGATGACCATCATCGCCACTGTACTTACCAGCGTCCACCACAACCCAATCGTAGTGGGCGCATTGCCCCATGAATGCAGCAAAAACGTCACAGGGGTAACTGCATACATCAACCCCGCAAGCAAGGCGATGCGATTGGATAAACCACTCTGGCGTGCGATTAACCCAATCAATATAATCCGCGTCGCATCACAAAAAACATTGAGAATGGTGGCGGTCTTTTCTAAATCCCACGGGAATAGGGCAAATGCCATCGCTGATAAATGATAAAACGGCGAATAGGGAATCATTGGGCGATTTTCGCCCCATTCGGTGATGGGCATGACTGATTCCGAAAATCCGCCTGGTTGATAAAATTTGGCGATATCGCCAGTGGCGAGCATTTCACGGACTTTGTCCATGTGCCAACTGATGTCAATCGGTCGCATGATGGGGTACAAAATCCCCCCACCTTTGACCCATACAGTTAATACCATTAACCCAATCAATATATTGCGCACATTGGGACTAAACGGATGGTCGCCTTCGCATCGCGCGATGATTTGTTGCATCAATGGAATAATCAATGCCGACAATCCCATCAGGAGTAGCATTTGTGGATACCACATGGCGAGATATGTATGGTCTAACACTAACGCTACCCCAAACCCGGTAGCGACCGCTATACCAACACCGATCCCTGAAAATTCCAGCAGTATGGCTGACACTGCAGCGATGACTGCCAGCAAAATCATGCTGGCAAGACGCAACGACGGTGCCACATTCCACCACGGGCTAGCGAGTGGCTGAGCAGTAAGCTCTGCCATGGCTACCCCTAGTACGCGTACGTCTTGTTTATTGCCTCCCCACGTGTCACTGGTGATTGTCACGGTTAGATCACCGTTTTGGATGGCACTCGGTGGGGCCAATAAATGATATTGACGGAACCCGGAAGGCGTTGGGGGTAATGTTGCTAATGTAGTATCTCCCACGGACAATGTCGCATGAAACGGTTTTTTATCGGGATGTTGCATCAAAATCCGGCTGGTTACACCCCACCATCCACCACCGGTGCCATACACATGCACCTGTGACGTCGCTTTGCTCCAACGGTAGATAATCGCATTACTTACTTGGATTGTTGATACCGTCAGTGTTGGTGGTGTCGATTTATCGTCAGGTAATGCCACCACGCGGATGTCTGCACCAGCCATATTCACATTCGGCGGCACAATCACGCCGTATTGGGTGGTGCGCCCAGTATCTTGGGCATCAAGTACGCGTGACGTACCGACAAATACGGCTAAGAGTCGGCGTTTGTAGCTGGTTGGTAATGGATCTGTCTGAAACATAATAACCCGTGAGCGTGGATCAACCGTGGCTGGCACACGTGCCGTCGCTTCACTGGGATTTGTAATAGTGACTGCCAAGTCAGCACTTGGGGCAACTGGGGTATATTCGCGAGCGTGAAAATCACTCAACCAAAAAACCGACCGTGGTTGGTAAAAGTCCACTGATTGCCCAAATCGTATCGTGCTTAATAGCAAAAAAAGCCCGAGACTATAGGCAAAGACGATTCCGATTTGGCGCCAGTGCGCGGATGTGAAAAAATTCATGCGTACGCCTTCGATTGCCAATACGAAACTATTATACACGCCACATTTCAATCGTGAAGGTAAACCATGATGTGTTGCCACAGCTCACTATACCAAAACACACCGTACCATATGATAGTTGTTATCACCAACAGTTTGCCAGCACGCCCATAGCGCCATAATTTGTGTAACCCATATGCCGTGGCAAGTGCCACAAATGGAGCTACCGCAATACCCCAACGTACTGTTTGGGTGGCAAACACCAATAGGGCAATCGAACATATTGCCGCCCCGAATCCTGCTCCAATCCACATGCGCACGGGTGATTTGGGGAATACAGCGATTCCGATTCCAGCCCACCCAATCATGATGAACGGGAACATACTTGTGACGCTACCAAATCGTGCCAATATCGGTGTCACCGGCGGGCATCCCGCATACCCAGGTGCTTGCCCAATCAAATAGGCGAAATTACTATAGTACACTCCAACCACCATGACTGCCATGCCCACACCGCTTAATATAAGCCAACGTGGGATGTTGCGATTCTGGATGAACCGGAACCCTGCAAATAGCCCGAGCATCAACGCCAATGACACACTAACGCCGGTGTGGCTTAATAGCGCCATCATCGTCCAGATGATTTGGCGTTGACGCGTGGCGTGGCGATCAATCCAACAACTCATGGCAATAACCGCAATGCTTTGCCCCCACGCATTACTAAGCTCTCCCACATGGATCGCTCGGATTAGCGGGGCATTGATGAATGCAAGTACCAAAAACAAGATTCCTGCCCGAAATGGGATCTGGTGTTGGCGCAATACGGTGTAACCATACCCAAGTGCAAGTGCCTGCAAAATCACCGCACCACCAGTCAAAATAAGGCGTTGATAGCTGTTGTCGTGACTAATGAGTGCGAGTGGTGCCATTAGGATGTACGTCAATGGTGGGTATGGACTGATATAAGCACTTGCTTCACACGGGAGTTGCGCCGTAAATAATACTTGTCCGCTGAGGACTTGATTGAGCATACGCACATGCATGGCGATATCAGACGAATGGATAAATGGACTCCACAACGCAAGTAATTGCACCCAGACCATTCCTAGTACAATCCGTGCCATAGCTGAAATGTCATAGTGCCAGCGTTGTCTTATCCAATCCAATCCGGCCCCAATTCCCCAACCGCAGCAACTTAAGGCAATAAGTAATTCACTGTGGATTGCAATCCAGGCAGGGAAGTATACCCAGACAATCCCCGTGACAAAGGGAATCGCGTAGCCAATTCGGTGTTTGATGAGCCAGTTTCCAAATAAACTCACCACCAAAAATGCCAGCAAGCGCGTCGGTCGCCAGAGTCCGCCCAGCGGCTGGAGCTGAATTGCCGTTACTGCAATGCCGAGTGCACGTGCATCACCAGTAGGATGAAATATGTCGGTAGTGACACTGATTTGTGGTGTGTCGTTTTGATGATTGTGTACTAGTACCCTTGTGATGCGGATGTCAGATGGGATTGTCGTATTGCCAATGGCTGGTTCGTGCCAAATTAATTGCGTCGGTGGATGCTCCTTTTTGGCAGATAAATCGGTGCGAAATTGCATCAGCCACCAGCCGCCACCGGCATGTGGCCAGTGGATTTGCCAGTCGGCTTTGCTCCAACGCAAGGCACTGCCCATGGCGGGTTGCCATGGGCGTGGTTCGGCTGGCCAAAAGCCATCGAGGTAGGGGGCATCGTAGTCACGCATACCCGTCAACGGATCGCCACCAACTGGGAGGGTGATTGTGGCTGGTGGCATGAACCATACGACGATACTTAATCCAAGCCAAACTACAAGCCACCATACTGTGGTGCTGATTGGGTGCTTCCAAAACTGAATAGTTGGCATACGCTCCTTTCATCACCACGTGTTTATGAAAAAACGCTGTTTTATACGTCGAAATCACTGCGTTGCGATAATTCACGTTGGAATAGTTCAGCATAAATTCCGTGGTGCGCCACGAGTTCTGCATGGGTGCCATACTCTACCAAGCGACCATTATCAAGCACCAAAATCGCATCAAGATGGCGCACTGCGGATATTTTTTGGCTGACCATAATCGTGGTTTTGCCGGCACGAAACGCACTAACGCCTTGTACAATATCAAACGCCGTGCGGGCATCGATATTTGATAGCGCATCATCAAATAACATAATCGGTGCATTGGTAATCAACGCTCGAGCAATCCCGAGGCGTTGCTTTTGACCACCCGATAACATCGTTCCCCGCTCGCCAACAATAGTATCGATGCCATTGGCTAATTGCGCGATATCACGATCGAGGCACGACACCGCCAATGCTTGTTGTAATTGGGCGTCAGTGGCGTTGGGAGTGCCTAATTTGATGTTTTCTTTGAGCGTCATACTAAACAACATGTGCTCTTGCGGGACATACGCCAATCCGCTCCGTAAGGTGGCAATATCAACTGTTTTGGCGTCATGTCCATCAAACAATACCTGCCCACTGTCAGGATCACGCAGGCGCAACACCAAACTGAGCAAGCTACTTTTGCCGGCACCGGTCAAACCAACTACCCCAATGTGTTGGCCACGCTGGATGGTGAGATCGATGTCACGGAGCAAATATTGACTTTCTTGATGCCAATTCACCTTGTGCAACACTATTTCCCCGAGTGGCACATGCTTGGGCGCATTGATGATGTTTTTGACTTGCGGCGCGCGTTGGAGTACTTCTCCGATTCGTCCAGCCGCGGCAGCGCCTTGTTGCAAGCGCTCAAACGCATTACTAAGCTGATTGGCCGCATTGCTCAACAACCCGAGGTAGACGATAAATTGCACGTATTGCCCGATGCTGAGTTGTTTGTCGATAATCAACAAGGCACCATACGCTACCACTGCAGTCGCTGCCAATCGGACTACGAGTTGTGGTAATGGCGAAATCGCACTCGAAAAAAGCACAAACCGAATCGACTCATCGGCGTATTCGTTGCTCAATTTACGGAATGCCTCACCGCTTGGTTGCTCGAGTGTGTAGGCAGCGATGGTACGTTGTGCCGATACGTGTTCTTGGGCAAATGCCGAAATTTTGGCGAGGCGCTGTTGCACCAAATCAAACGATCGTTCTACGAGCGCCCCGAGTCGAGTTTGGGCATACAAACTGAGTATCAACATCACGATGGTAACGACGGCCAATGGCACACTCGTCAGTGCCATTAATCCACACCCAATAAACAATAAAAAAACGGCATTAATTGCCATCTGGAAGCCGGCGCTATAGAACCGCCAAATATAAATGAAATCACTTGACGCCCGCGACAATAAATCGCCAGTACCAAATGATGCTTGGGTAGTACGATCAAATGTCAAAATATGCTTGTATAAATCCTGCGCCATAGTATAGCTGACACCAGCCGCCATGGTGCCGGTAAGCATGCGTAATAAATAACGAAACACTGCCAGAATGATCGTTAGGACAATAATCAACAATGCATATTTGGCGAGTTGCCATTGATCGATATGCGTCAGCAATGCATCGATGGTGTAACCGAGTACGACCGGGTTAAAGGCACTGGCAGTTGCCCCTACAAAGGCATAAAATGTGCCGAGAATGAGCAACCCGCGATACGGCCGTCCATAGGGTAATAATACCCGTAATCCTGATTGATTTTCCATGATCGTGTTATGCCTTTGTTATGCCCGCGCGGCGAAGTGTGGCCAAACGATACGTGCTGTCAAATACAAACTCACGACGACATAATAAACAATATACGATAACGAGATGATTAACAACCATGGATTGGGTGTGGGCATTTGCCACAAGGTAATCCCATAAATAATGGTACACAACGTGGTGTAAATCAAGGTAATACGCCGGAACATGATTGTGCGCGAAGGATAAATATAGCGGATTGGGATAAATACCAAAATCGAACAGACAATTACAATCATTGTGACTGCGTCGGCATGCATTCCCATCACCACTGCATAGAACGCAATGACATTCCAATAACTCGGGAATCCAAGGAAGAAATGATCCTCGGCAACCACATGATAATCATCTGTTTTGGCATCAACTCGACAAAACTGATATGCTGATGCAACTAACGGCAACATAGCAACGATTTGTCCATAGAGTCCTGGTGGAAAAAAACCGTTTTGCCAAAGCAATACCACTGGTGCAAATACATACGTGAGATAATCGACGATATCGTCAAGTCGCCGACCATCGAACCAAGGCACCGTCTCGCTCACCTTGAAGCGCCGTGCCAATGTCCCGTCGGTACTATCAATAAATACTGCAGCAAACCCATACCACAAGGCCATGACCGGGTGGCCATTGATGGATTCCATAATCATTAGCATAGCCAAAATTGCCCCAAATGCCGTGTAAATGTGTACTGCGACTCCAGCAATGGGTCCCCACAATGAGCGCTGTCGCTCAATCATGCGACTATCCTCTCTGAAAAACATATACGCTTAACGCTAACTATACCACTTCTTGATGAGGTTATCATCTTGGTTTGTTGGAAGCGGTGCTGCTCTTCGTTCGTTTTGCCAATGTAAAGCAACAATACACCCCATCCAACTCGCATGCCCCAGCCACTCAAGCCATGGATTATCAATGATAATCTGCGTGGGTGCTGGCCATGTGGCGAGCACTTGGCTCCCTACAATAATCCATTGGAATGCCGGATATGCGAGCCAAGTCGTAATTGGTGCTAAAAACGGCAATATCCACGCACATACCAATGTCAATGTCCCTGTTGCCATTGCAAATGGCACAATCGGCGTGATGATGATATTCGCCAATATACTCCATGGTGATGGAGTGCCGAGTCGACATAACATGATAGGCCAAGTAGTCATCTGTGCAGCCAACGTAGCAGCCAATCCCTCCCGGCCCCAGGTAAGCGTGGGGTGTGCAAACGGAGAATGCTCTAGCCACGTGTCGATGGTGCCACTAAATGCAATGAGTCCTAAGGTGGCCAAACTACTCAACTGAAACCCCAAATCCCACAACACGCTAGGGTCGTAGGCACTCATGACCCATGCAGCCAGTGCCAGCATATTCCAGGCATTACGGGGACGGTTAAGGGCTTTTCCAATCACTACAGCTACCCCCATTACTCCTGCCCGCACTACCGCCGCCGATGCACCAGTCGCGAGCACGTATACGATAATTGCGCCAATTACGACGCCTGCCCGTAACCATGGACGCTGTTGGAGCCGTGCGGTAATTTGCATACACACGACTGCGACAATCGATATGTTCCAGCCACTTATCACCAAAATATGCGAAGTACCTGTTTGGCGGAATGTTTGGGCGGTGGCATCACTGACATCGCCGTTGAGTCCAATCAGCATGCCAATGACGACGCTACTAATAGGTTCCGCAAAGAGTTGTTGTAATTTGTGTTGACTTCGATAGCGCCATTGTTCGAGCGCGATACGCCAGGGCTGGCTTGCGACAATTGCATTGATATGTGGGTTGTTCATTGTCACATAAATATGGCGTCGGTCCATTTGGGCTTGATAGGCTACATGGCTACTGGTGAGGCGTTGTGGTTGACCGGTAAGTAAGATTGCTTCGCCAGGGTAATGGGGAGGATTGAGTGGCAGTGTCGTGACGAGTCCTTGACCATCTCGTGCAAACGCCGTGATTTTTTGGGCTTGCCAGTTGGTGCGGTTATCGCTGATGGTATACCATTGCGCCTTGGGGAATGGGTGATAGGGTATCGACGATTGGGCATAATACATGCGTCCCATCCCGGCCATACAAATAACCACGTACAGTAGGGAAATGTATTTTTTTTTGACACAAAAAAACAAGCTAATCAGTGCCCCTAGCCAAATTGCTATTTTTTGGTATTGGAAATCGCTGATAATGATGCCGAGCATCCACGCACAGGTAAGTTTGGCTAATAATGGCATGTAAACCCTCCGCACGATAGTTCATACGGAAGGAATACCGTTGTATGCGGTGCAAAAGTTACGTGAACGGTGCGATGATCGGCAATATATTGGCCATGAGTTGGTGGGGCGCTACCGTCGCATAGAGCTGGGGGTGGTTTTTTTCATCAAAAATAAAAATATCGACAGCACCGGGCTCTGTCGTACTGAGTGCAACAGTACAGACTAACAGGGGGACGGGCATGGCTGCATCGCCGATGCCCAGTGCGCCGAGGGTGACTTCGTTGGTGAGTACTGGTCGGCGATAGACCTCGATTTGGGCGTGGGTTTGGGTGACTCGCCAGCGCGGCGCATCGCTCCGGCTACGAAATACACGATCAACTTGCATAAATAGACTACTGATAGTTATCATCGTGGTTCAGGAGCCATCGTAATCAACATAATTAATGGTTCATTTCCAGTATTGACCACATGGTGCATCGTGTCGGCAGGTGCCCAAACGACGTCACCCGGATTGGCCACAAACGTCTCATCGGCCACGGTAAATGACCCTTGGCCTTGTTGGACATAGTACATTTTGTCGTGACCGGCATGCATGTGGGGTAATTGGGCTTGACCTGGGACCAAACAATCTATCCCAACAAGCATATGCATACTTTGAAAAAGAGTCCCTTTGTGAAAGCGATCAGTGTGTAATTGAATGTGATTAACAAGGGTGGTGTGATATTTCATGATTGTCACAAATATAAAAAAGACCCGTAATGCCCTGCATTACACGCCTTGCGATTGAATTGATTGCCAAAAAAGTATTGGTGGAGCAACGGGGACTCGAACCCCGGACCTCCTGCGTGCAAAGCAGGCGCTCTCCCAACTGAGCTATTGCCCCAAAAATAAACGTTGTGTGGTGGGCGTAGGTGGACTCGAACCACCGACCTCGATCTTATCAGGATCGCGCTCTAACCAGCTGAGCTATACGCCCGTAACATCACAACGAGGCAAAGTATAGCACGTCACAATAGCCTATGTCAAATGGAATTTTTACGAAATATTTGTAGAGGAAATATCGCTTGTAATCCTTGCATTTCGGCTATCTTGCATTTCATCAATGCGATGTCCTTATGTGTGGCTGACCCGTTCAGTGGTATAGGCTGGCATCACGTACTATCAGGCTATACGAATCTCGCTATCATGTGCATGTCTGAGGGGCAATGGTATAATGCCCAAATGATTTGAATGTAATGATGAGGCATGCCGGCATGAAGCCCATATTCTTGATACTAGTGAGTGTATGGATGGGGGCGGTGCTCTGGATATCGCCGGTTACGCATGCCCAACAAGCGCCACGGAATGCTCATGTTCAGATTGGTGTGAGTGGTCAAGGGTTGCCTATTGACGCATTTCGCTTTGGTACTGGGATGCGTAAGTTTGTGATTGTAGGTGAGACACATGGTGCCCCAGAGCGCAATACTGGTGTGCTTAGTCGGCAATTAATTGATTGGTTTGGTAACCACCCCGAAGCAGTGCCGGCTGATGTGCGCCTCTATATTATCCCCGTCCTGAATCCTGATGGGGACAAACTTGATTCACGCCAAAACGCTAGTGGTGTTGATTTGAACCGCAATATGAACACCAATTTAGATAAATGTAGTGAAAACGATTGGGCGCAACGTGTCTATGGCGCGAGTGCGGTTATTTCTGATACTGGTGGTTCATATGCTGATTCCGAACCCGAAAGTAGAGTGATTCGGGCCTTTTTGTTGGATGCTTCTGCGGTGGTTTTTTTACATTCTGCGGCAGGGCTGGTTTTTCCGGCATTTTGTGACGACCCGATTGCCATCGCACTTGCGCAAACGTATGCGAAAGCCGGCAATTATCAATATGCCCGCTATTGGGATAAATACCCGATTACGGGCGGGATGCATGACTGGGCCCGTGGGATTGATTTGCCGGCAATTATCCCTGAGCTCGAAAGTGGTGATGATCCTGAATTCGACCGCAACTTGGCAGGTGTCAAGGCGGTGCTGGCTAGTACTCCGACTTTGCTTCCGGAATTAGCTGACCGCCAAATAAACGGTATTACGATGCCATTGCCGATTTGGCGTTTTTGGCAAGCATATGGTGCCGAAATGCTCGGTCCTCCCCTCGCTGATGCTCAATTGCGTGATGGTAAATATGTGCAATCTTTCGCAACGATAATGCTTGCGTATGATCCCCACGATGATGTGCAAGCAGTGCGGGCGTTGCCGATTGCGGCGGCGCCGGTTGTTGGTGATGTGGCTCCCACTAGCGATGACACCACAGTGTTGACCTTCCCCAAAACGGCGGCGGTGGTGCACGATGCATTTGCCCGCTACTACCAACGAGTGGATGGTCTGCAATTGTTGGGTGCACCGCTCGATAACGAACGCATGATGGCAGTGCCTGTTGGCACCCAACAATCACAACAACAATTTGGCTATGGTGTGATTCGTTATGACGAAGTCAATAATCGGATTATTCGCTTGCCAGTGGTTTGGCAGAATCTTGTAACCACAAATGTGGTTGCACTAACGCAACCATTCCAGATTCGTTAATGATGAATAAACAACGATTTGTGTACATCGGAATAAGTGCCGTGTTGGCGGTAGTGGTGGGACTGTTTTGGGCAATTACCCGCGAACAAGAATGTCAAGCACGTTGGCAACCGGTGTTGCTTGATGACTATGCGCTCGATGCGCAAACCGAAGGTCTTCCCCCCGGTTGGAATGCCGGTGCACCTGGGGTGCGGGTTGGGACATTTAGTGTGGCTGGTGGGCATTCAGTGCATATGCTGGGGATTGGCACGTGGCTTGGCTTGCCACAAATTGCTGTCCAAGCGGGCCAACACTATTGTGTTGCCGTACGAGTGCTCGCCGATAGCCCATCGGTGACGGCAGTACGGACACGCTGGTTTTGGCGTAACGGCACGACGGTGATTGCCGAACGTGTCGGTGATTGGCAGATGGTCCGCCGTTGGGATGGTGCCAGTGACCAGCAACCATGGAGTCTCTATCATCAAATTGATGTGGCACCAATGGGAGCAACGTCACTCGAGGTGCGTTATGAGCCAGCGTCTGATGATCGGATTTATTTAGACCAGTTTGTGGTGCGGACGAGTCATGTCGGTAGTGCACTGAGTGATGTAGTGCCGGCAAGTGCCCAATACATTCAGATTCGGCCGTGGCCGGCAGGGTATAACGCAGCGGTATCTTTTTCATATGACTGGGAAACAGCGATGGGTGGGCTGGTGCATTCACGCTCAATCGATGACCCATTGGCCGGTACCGACCCGGTAATACGCGGGATGCGGATGCGGATTGGTTTGACGAATTCATTGAAATTGTTTGCGCCCTATCATTTTGTAGCGACGTACTATGTAAACGGGTATAATTTTTTAGATGGGAATCGAAATAAGCAATTATTCATGGGTGACCCGATCTTTGCGTGGGCGACGATTGCCAATGGCTGGCAGAGTAATGTATGGTCAACGCAAGCGTGGTTTTCGGCAGATCCACATGGTGATATCCAATCTGATCCAGCCTGGTATTTTGGTGATTTGATTGATCCTGTCCGTAATGCGGGGCACGACATTCAGAGTCATACGTTTAGTCATTTTTATGGAGGATTAGCGTCACCACAAGAATGGCAGCGTGATTTGGCGGCGTGGCAGACGCTGGCTGCGACCCGTGACGTGGCCCCAGCGACGTCACTCGCCTTCCCGTGGAGTAGCAGTGCGGGGATGCGCTATGATAGTTGGGATCAACTCGTAGCGGCTGGAGTGACATCGTTGACTCGTACCTCGTGGAATCCCCATTTACCCCAGTACCACATTGTCACTGCGACCGACGCACACTGTCGCCCATTACCTGGCCACGAAGTCATGCTCGTATGTCCTGATTATTACCTTACTACGGCACGCGAAGCTGGGGCACTCGCATTACTGAATGATATTCGGCAACGTGATGGGATGATTGATTTCTGGTCACATACCGAAGAAGTCACGTCACCAGCACAAATTGCTGCCTGGCAGGCAGTCGTTGATGCCGTTGCGCATGCCGGTGACGTGTGGGTTGCATCATTGCATGCGATTGCAGACCGCCAACACGCGATTAATATGGTGCAGGCACGTGTATTGGAATCAACGACGTCTCCGACAATTATCCTTACCAATCCGACGATGAACACGATAGTTGATGTAGTAGTTCGTGTGCAACCAGGTTGGCAATTTGTTGACGGGCATACCACCGAGACTGTCATTACCCTCCTTCCGCATACACCAGTGACACTGAGGATAGAACCACATGACCTTCATGTTGCAACACCGTAATCGTACCTACGCGGTGATTACTTTGCTCATCGTCGTCGTCGCGTTAGTGATGGTGTTACCGCGTCAATTCGCACAACCAACGCTGTATCAAGCCCATGCTACAGTTGTGCTTGATACGCAACGCTATCATGAATTGTTTGATGCGAATGGACAACTTGATCAAGACTTCCGAGATATTTTGTACCAGGCGCGAGCGGTGATGTTGGTGCGCCATCCGGGCTTTGGTGAGCCACAAATGGCAGACGCTGTGGTCTGGCAAGCCAATACACTCGATGTGGCGATTACCACCAACACACCAGAGTTGGCAGTGACCCTTAGCAATGAATACGCCGATGTCTTGATAATGACCATACAGGCTGCTGGCGGGCGTGAAATCTTGCGGAATGTGTTGGGTTGGGAGATGACACTGGCGTTGCGTGGTAATCCTCCTGTCGATAACAAAACCCGTATCCTGCGTGATTTTGTGCGCCTTGCGGTGTTTACATTTAACCGACCTATCGAGCCGATTGCCAAATATACGCGTGTTAGTGAGCTTGCATTTGCCGATCAATCTGATTTGTTACGTGCTGTCGAATGGCATCGTATGCAGATTGAGCAAGTTCAATCTGCCATACAAAATGCCGAAATGGCCAAACAGCAACGTGATGCGTTGCAGAGTTTGCGTGAATTTGAGGCAGTGATGCACGCAGCTAATCCGCAACTTGTATTTAATCCCACCCAAGTCGGCGTGTTGTATCGCGTTGGATCAGCGCCGCTACCACAATCTGCGTTACCACGCTATTTGTGGTTGATTATTGGGGCAACGATATTGGGGGGATTGTTGTTTGCGGCCGTAGTAATCTGGTTTGACCGCAGTGTGGGGATTGTGGCGCGTGGTGCCGAAATTTGGAATTACCGCGTGCTGATTGAGCACTTGGTGCGCCGGAATCTGTTGTTGCGCTATCGGGGGAGTTTTTTGGGATTTGCGTGGACCCAAATCGCCCCCTTGATGCAGCTGCTTGTCTATTGGGTGGTATTTGGCTATTTTTTCCCGGGCAATACGTTGGCGCTCTATCCGTTATTTATTGCGGTAGCGTTATTACCATGGACATATACGTCTGATGCGATTGCCACTGCGGTGCGGAGCATTAGTGATAATGCGCCGTTGGTGCGACAAACATATTTCCCCCGTGAAGTATTGCCGATTGCGAGTGTGCTTACCAGTATGGTGAATTTTTTGTTATCATTGCCTATGCTGATTATTTTCCAATGTATTATTCGCTATGTTGCCCAAGGTACGTTCAGTCTGCCTGGGACGATTGCGTATTTACCGATTATTTTGTTGGTACATACGATATTCGTGTTGGGGTTAGCACTTTTTCTGACAGCGTTGGCCGTTTATTCCCTCGATGTGATTCATTTTGTCGGTATTTTTTTACAAGTTTGGTTCTTTTTGACACCCATCGTGTATTCCTTAAATGGTATCAGTAGTGGCTTGGCACGAGTATTGCGCTGGTGCAACCCGATGGCGTCATTTGTCGAATATTACCGTGAAATTTTGTATGGGCAACCAGTAACGAATGGATTATTCCCCACGCCGGGAATTCCTGCGAGTGAATCAATGGTGCGGTCGTTACTTATTTCAATGTGTGTGATGGGGCTAGGATACTGGTTGTTCCGGCGCGTGCATGATTATATCAGCGAGAAATTATAATGACGGATGCGGTAATTCGTTTAACACATGTATCAAAATCATTTTCGCGCGGGCGGAGCATTGCGCCATGGCAACAATGGTGGTCGACACGCCAAAACCCAGCGCCAAATAATCAAGGATTGTTGCGCAATGTCATCGACGATGTATCGCTCACAGTCGCTGCCGGTGAACGAATTGCGCTAATCGGGAATAATGGTGCCGGCAAAAGCACCTTGCTCAAACTCATCAGCCGGATTTTGGTGCCAGATAGTGGTGAAATCAACGTCCGTGGCCGAATTTCGTCGTTGCTCGAGCTCGGGATTGGATTCCACCCCGAAATGACCGGGAGCGAAAATATCTATTTTTATGGCGCCTTGATGGGTATGCCCCGCAGTGAAGTCGCTCATTTATTTGCCGAAATCGAAGCCTTTGCCGATATCGGTGCATATATCAACCAACCGGTCAAAGTGTATTCGTCAGGCATGTATCAGCGCTTGGCGTTTGCGAGTGCGTTTGCGATGCGTCCTGATGTGTTGATTGCCGATGAAGGCTTGTCTGTGGGTGATGCGACCTTCCAACAAAAATGCCTCAATCGCATCGAAGAACTCGGCAAGCAAGGGACGACGATTTTGATTGTGGCGCACAATGCGGCTGCAATGCTTCGTATCGCGACCCGCGGGATTTGGCTTGATAACGGTGGTATTCGCCAAGATGGACCGATCGCCCAGGTTTCTGAAGCGTATGCCGAATACATGACGCTCGATGCGTTTAAACGCGCTACTGAACTCCCCATAGGAACTATTCAACGCATTACCAATCCCTATGTGTTGATTTCGGAATCAGTACGCGTCCAAGGATTGATGGTGAGTGGTAGTGATGAACCTGAATGGGATGTACAACATCCCCTCAAAATCAGTGCAGATATCGTTGTCACGGCTCCGTCGTATCTCGGGAGAGTGCGGGTGCGCTTGATTGGGGCTGCAGATAACATTCCACTCCTCGAAAACGACTACCTGCAGGGAGCGGCACGCTTGTTTGCGCAGGGGACGCATACGATTACTGCGACGATTCCTCCACTCGGGGTGAAGCCTGGTTTGTATCGTGTGGGGGTGGCGGTGTTTGATGCAGATGGCTACGAACGTGAAGCCGGGAATTCGTCGTTGTTTGTGCGGGTGCACAACACAACAGTGGCGCGTGATGCTTCTTTGTTGACGGAATCAACGATTATTGTTGAGTGATATGATGCCCAAACGCTGGCTTATATACATGTGGATATGTGCGATTTGTGTGGGGTGTGCTGCCCCGAGCAATAGTGCCCCTCTGCCACCGATTCCTACCAAAAGTCCGAGCGGAATCATCGTGCAGGGAAGTACGTCAAATCAAATCGACTCACAACTCGCCACATTGGGCGCATATCCACGCATTGACGAAGTCGAGTTTGGGGTCGTGTCGCATTTGTTTTATACCGATCGTAATCGAGTGTTGACTCTGGCCCAAATTGCCGGCTTTGATTGGGTGCGCCAACAAATCCATTGGAAGGATATTGAAGCCTCGCCAGGTGTCTATTATTGGGACGAAGTCGACAAAATCATCGAAGATACGGCTGGTTTCAATGTCAAATTGATGATTAGCATTGTCCAAGCACCTGCGTTTTATGAACCCAAACATGGAATGCCTACCGACCCGAAACCCTTTGGGAACCTTGTCGCCAATATGATTGCCCGTTATGGAGGGTTGATTACTGCGGTCGAAGTGTGGAATGAACCGAACCTCGCAGTGGAAAACGGTGGTCGGGTCGATGATCAGTCAGTCGCTAATTATGCCGAAATGTTGATGGAGGCGTACCGGCGCATCAAAACTGCCCGCCCGTATACTTACGTGATTGCTGCGGCACCTTCGTCGACCGGTGTGAATGACGTCAATCTCGCCATGGACGACGAAAAATTCCTCAGAAGTTTGTATGCCTACAAAGGTGGCATCATCAAAGATTACTTTGATGCGCAGGGTGTCCATCCCGGTGCTGCTGCCAATCCTCCCGATACGTTGTGGCCAGAAAAACCGGGTAATCCGGTGGGCTGGAATAATCACCCCAGCCACTACTTTCGTCATGTCGAACAAATCCGCAAAATCATGGTTGATGCCGGGCTCGCCGACAAACAAATTTGGTTGACTGAATATGGTTGGGCAACCCAAAACAACACCCCTGGCTATGAATACGGCAATAAAGTGTCGTTTGAAGATCAAGCACAATTCACGGTCGATGCGACGAACATGGTATATCAAAAATACCGCGATGAAACGGGGCGATCGTGGATTGGGGTTATGTTTTTGTGGAATTTGAACTTTGCGGTGTTGTGGGGAGAATCGGGGAATCCTCTCGAAGAACAAGCCTCATTTGCCATCCTCAATCCTGATTGGAGCCCGCGTCCTACGTTTATTGCCTTACAAGGGCTTTACCAAAAAATCAAACAAGAACAAGGGAAGTGGCGCCCGCCACCGACACCTTAAATACTCCATGCCATGGTGTTTTTTTACTGTGATGATTATGATTGGGATGTGTTTTCAGTACTTGTATTTGCGTCGGCTACTGCCGGAGCAGGTACGTTACTCGCTGCCTTCGCTTTGTCGCGATATGACTGTATGTAGCGACTAGCTACGATCGCAACCACAACAAGCATGCCAATCAAGAGATAAATATTGTGAAACACCATGCTAATCAAAATGGTGGCTCCACCTACGGTGAGTGCCACTATGGCATTGACGGGGCGCATGATGGTTTCGGCTGCATTGCCTACGACTGCTACGACATCGAGGATTTTGATGATGGGGTCGGTGAGTAACCCGAGCCCAATCCACAACCCGAGAATTCCGAGCAACCGGTTCGTCCAAAGATCAGAAACGTATTCCTCGCGGAGCAATGTGATGGCATCTTCACGAGAGCCAATGAATACGCGATACAGGGTACGGGGGATGGTTTGGTTTGGCTTGTCCGTATAAGATTCAATCACCCCATTATTGATTTTGCCAAACACTGTGACGGCGATATCGTTTGGCAGCGCCGTATACGTCAGACGAATGTCGCCAACGCGTGGACTGTCTGGTGCGCCATTGTACAAAGTATTGTTTGCGAGTGTAAAGCTATAGTCTGCAATATTTTCGACCGGCTGGACATCAACGATTTGCCCTTCGGGTAATGTGATGGTTGTTGGATCGATGCGATAGGCGCCTACATGGGCCTCGGATACGGTGAAATACGCACTGTCAATTGATTTGCTGGGGTTTTGATGCTCGTCAGAAATATGAAATGACGCTGAAGATTGTGGTGATGGCGTCCATATTGTGTCATAGGTGTAGGTAGTTGTGGTGGTAGCACCACCACCGACATCATCTTTGGTTTCGGTTGTTTTGGTGGATTCTTCCATGCATACATTTCGGCGGTGCGTTTGAGGGCAATATACGCATTTGGCACCATGTAGGGTGCATCACCTAACTGTTCTTTGCTGATAAGTCGACCCGAAATCGAAGCAAACACCCCATCTTTGCTGGCATCAATGGTGTTACTGGTAACGGCAACAGACCCTTTGGCTAATTCGGATAAATCGGATTTGCCTTCATTTGTCCACAGCCACCAGATACAGAAGGGAATTAGTACTAATCCGATTAGGGCATTGTTAGTTGATTTGCGGATGCGTGATCCCCAACTATTGTGGGTGACTTCCGTATATTGATCTGGCATATAATCCTCTCGTGCACAGTGATTGGGTGTTGTAGAGTATTTGTAAATTTATAATAACAAAAATATGTGTTTTTGTATTGTGTTGATTGTTGAATTATTTTGGGTGATGATTGTGCTATGCATATGATGAGCCCCACTACTGCCTACGCAATAGTGGGGCTCATCCAATCAAACAGCTGACTGCTTAGGTCATTTTGGGTGGGGTGTTGTTGCTGTCACTGGCAGCTGGGGTGGCTGCGGAAGGAATCAACCCACTTGCCAACGCTTTGAGGCTATGGGTGCGCAAGTAGTAGACCACACCGGCAATAATCAAAGCGATGATGAGGATCAAGAAGTAGATATTGTGAAACAACATGCCGATGATGATGGTAGTACCGCCCACGGCCAAGGCTACAAAGAAATTCACAAAACCCATGATGCCATCGGCCACTGAGCCAATCACACCCACGACGTCGAGGATTTTGACGATGGGGTCGACCAGTAACCCTAAACCGAGCCACAAGCCGAGAATGCCGAGGATGCGGATGATCCAGATCCACATGACATACTCGAAGTGCAAGGTAGCAATGGCGTCTTCACGGGTACCGAGGAATACGCGGTACAACGTGCGTTTACCGTCGGTGAAGGATTCGTCGGTGTATGATTCGATGGCTCCAGCATTGAGCTTACCCATTGCGGTGACCGAAACGCCGCTTTTGAGAGCGGTAAACGAAATCCGCATATCGCCAACTTGTGGGGCACTATTGGCGCCTTCACGGTTATACAAGTACCGTCCACCTTTGAAAAATCCTTGAATGCCATCAGCTGGTTTGACATCGACTTTGTCACCACCGGGCAACTCAATCGTGTCGGGATTGATGGTGTACGCACCAATGGTGGCCGCACTGACTTTGTATGAGGCATCGTCAACGCTTTTGGTGGGGTTATCATGCCCTTCAGGATGTTCAAACGAGCTTGAGGTGGCAGGTGATGACGTCCACTCTTTTGAGTAGGAATAGGTGGTGGTGGTGGTAGAACCGCCGCCGACGGTGTCTTTTTCTTCTTTTGTGCTGGTGGTTTCTTTCCAGGCATACATTTCGGCGCTACGATTAAGCGTAATGTAGGGTCCTGGCACCATGTACGGGTCGTCACCAATTTGCTCATCGCTGACGAGTTTGCCCGATACTGATGCAAAAACCCCATCTTTGCTGGAATCAACGCTGTCGCTTGACACAACGACAGACTTTTTGGCAAGTTCCGAAAGATCCTTGGTGCCTTCGTTGTTCCACAATCCCCAAATACACAAGGGAATCAAAATAATCCCAAAAATGACGCCGCCAAATGAACCAGCAATGCGCGAACCCCAACTGTTGCGAGTGACCTTGGTAAACTGATTTCCCATGGAATCCTCCTTAATTCATTAACGCTCATTGATACGTGACGAATAACAAAATCCGTTATTCGTCGATAATTACGCTGAAATGAAAAGTATTCCTGTCTATTATATCAGACAATTATCATATCATCGATACTTTGGATATACATAGATTATTTGGTGGAGAAGCTTTGGATAGTTGTGTATTTTGCATAAATCTATTTTTCTTTCCTTGATTCAGGCTATAATACTCATAAAGAAACGGGGCGTTATGCAGATTTTTTATACGGATCATTTTATATTACCGGTTCCCGCTGGACATCGTTTCCCCATGCAAAAATACCGTTTGTTGCGTGAACAAGTACAACACGCAGATTGGCTCCACGGGCATACCTTAGGAGAACCACCTGCGGCGACTGTACCTCAGCTTCTGCGTGCGCATCGTGCGACTTATGTGGATCAAATCATGCAGGGGAATCTTTCTGCTGCCGAAGTACGTCGGATCGGCTTTCCATGGTCATCCCAAATGGTCGAACGCTCCTGCCGAGCCGCTGGTGCCACCCTGACTGCGGCGCATCATGCCTTACAAGATGGTGTCGCAATTAGCTTAGCTGGAGGGACGCATCATGCCTGTACCGGGCATGGCGAAGGGTATTGTGTCTTCAATGATAGTGCGGTAGCAGCGTTTGAATTGCAGGCATTGGGGCTGGTCAAACGAGTACTCGTGGTGGACCTCGATGTGCACCAAGGGAATGGTACAGCCGAGATTATGGCTGACCACGAATGGTGTTATACCTTTTCGATGCATGGTGCCAAAAACTATCCCTTCCGCAAGGTTGCCAGCGATTGTGACATTGCCTTGGCTGATGGTACGACGGATGACGAATACTTGACGACCTTGGCATCCGCCTTGGATCATGTATTCCATGTCGCCCGTCCTGACTTGGTAATCTATGTATCGGGGGCTGATCCTTACGAAGACGATAGTTTGGGGCGGCTCAAATTAACCAAAATAGGCCTTGCCACCCGAGATCGCATGGTTGCGCAAATGATTCGTGCATTTGGGGTACCGTGTGTGGTGACGATGGCAGGTGGCTATGCGAACGACATCAATGATAGTGTTGCGATTCATGCCAACACGGTGCGCACATTTGTGACGATGAATGCACCGTTATGACGACGATTTCATTGACCGCACATACCGCTGTGCAATTGCTTCCGCAACGGGCAGTGTTTTGGCCGGACCAACAGGCAGTGGTGATTGCTGACGCCCACATTGGACGCCCATTACCCCACCATCAACATGCTGCTACGTTGTTGCAATCGTTGTTGCAACGTTTGTCACACATCCTCATGACCACGGCTGCCACCCAATGTATCGTGCTGGGCGATTTGTTTCATATGCGTAAACACTACTTGCCTGAAGCCGTGGATCCATTTGTGCAATGGCGCCAGCAGCACCCCGCACTCGACATGTTGTTGGTACGGGGCAATCATGAGCGCGCTATGGGTGATCCGCCAGCCCGTTGTGGTTTGCAATGCGTCAATCCCGGATTTGTGCGAGATGGTATTACGCTGTTGCATGAACCGCGTCAACAACCGGGATTTGCGATGTGTGCACATTTGCACCCGAGTATGCTCGTGCCTGGACCCCGTACGGCCATGGTAGCTGTAGCCTGTTTTATTTGGCATCCCAATTACCTCGTATTACCAGCCTTCGAAGACGCCGTGCCCGGACGGGTAGTAGCCCGCCACGCTGCCGAACGTCAAGCTTATATTTTGGATGATGAAATAGTAGTATGCGACGCATGAATTATCAATTCCATTGGCTGAGTTTGGTGGTATTGCTTCTCGGATTGGGGTGGATTGTGGCGACACGTCAATCGGCGACCGCTACAATCGTGGTGGCACCGGGATTTCTATTGCCGACGCTCACATTCCAAACCGCCAAGGGCTCAGATGTGACCACGGTGCCGCAGGGGCGGGCAAAAGTATTGACGTTGTGGGCCAGTTGGTGCCCGCCATGCCGCGCCGAAATTCCCGTCGTGTCGGCACTTGCCCCCATGCTCGTATCGCAAGGGGTGGATGTGGTGTTGGTCAACCAAGGCGAATCCCCCGCCGATGCCCAAAGGTTCCTCACTGACCAGCACATTACCCTGCCGGTCTGGTATGACCGCCAAGGTGCGCTTGCCACAGCGGTGGCTTCACGCGATTTACCCACCACCGTGTTTGTGGATAGTACCGGCGTCGTGCGTCTGGTCTATCGTGGTCCGGTATCCCCTGATGTGTTGACCAATATGGCGCATACATTGACGATTGGTAGTCAGCCATGATGCCATTGATTACCCTAGGACCATTGCGGTTAAGTAGCTACGGCATTTGTATCGTCTTGGTACTCGGCTTGTGGTGGTGGTGGGGAGCCCGGCGCATCCCTGCCACTGCCAATATTGATAGTGACGGTGTGTTGTTTGCGCTGGCTATTGGGGCTTGGCTAGGTGGCCGCATCGGCTATGTATTTGGATCTGTTGCGATTTGGGCGCAACTCAGC
>CALFIC010000100.1 GCA_937876225.1 uncultured Chloroflexota bacterium
GAGATCTACACAGGCGAAGACACTCTTTCCCTACACGACGCTCTTCCGATCTACAGCAAGATATAGAACGAGAGCATACTCACCGCAAATAGACTCCCGATGATGTTGCCCCAGATCGAGCGTTGCTGTCGATTTTTGAAGATCATCACAAATGGCAAAAAAATCCAGCTGAGAATACGCATAAAATGTACTCACTGTAAAGGTAGTGCAGAAGGGATTATAATTTATACCCGCACGTATAGGTGTAAATTTGAATGCCGAAATTATACCATACGTATGTGTAATTTTTAAATAATTGCACATACGTATGTTGTCTAGTACGACGACTAGGGCAACGCCCAAGTCGCATATATTCCGACCGGTTGGGGCTGGGGCTCTTGAAGGGGCGCAATGAGCTCGCCCTAAATATTCGATAATGGGCTATTTATTCTGGTAATTTGACGACATCACCATTCACCACCACCAAGCCATCACGCACGAGGCCAGCGATGATGCTGGTGAGTTTGGGAGTGTCGAGGGCCAAGCCGAGGCTGGTTAATTGAGCCTGTAGCTGGTCGACAGATTGGGGGGCTGCGCGTAGGGCATCGATGATGCGGCCGCGGATTTGGCGGTTCGAGCCGGCAAAGGGCGCATCTTTGCGTTCGGCCACCCGTCGCGGTTTGGCAGGGGGCAAGGGCTGCAAGGCATCGTCGGCTGCCAAGCGGGCCGCATAGTCACGACAATCGCCCCGGAGCGGGCAGCGGGGGCATTTGGGGGCGGTAGCGGTACAGATGATCGCGCCGAGCTCCATGATGGCTTGGTTCCAGACCCAGCCTTGCCCTGCCGGCACTTGCTGGGCGGCCAGGTCACGGAGCGCCTGCTCGCTGGGGATATCGGCGTGGGGGTCGCTCCAGAGCCGCAGTACCACGCGGCGGATGTTGGTGTCGAGGAAGGCCACGTCTTGTTCGTAGGCAAAGCAGGCAATCGCCCCCGACGTATAATCGCCGATTCCCGGTAGTTGTTTGAGGGTGGTCACGTCCTGCGGGAATACGCCGGCGTATTGACTGACTACGGCTTGGGCGGTGCGTTGCAAATACAACGCCCGGCGGTTATAGCCCAGCCCCTGCCAGGCCGTGATGACGGCGCTGGTAGGGGCGCTAGCGAGGGTTGCTACATCGGGGAATTGCGCCAGAAATGCGTGGTATTTGGGAATGACCCGCTCTACTTGGGTTTGTTGGAGCATCAGCTCGGCCACCAACACGCGGTAAGGGTCGCGGGTATGCCGCCACGGCAAATCGCGGCCATTGGCGCCAAACCATGCAATCAAGGCATTGGCAATCATGCGATTACAAAGCCTTTGACGGGGGCATCAATCCCACCAGCGAGCGCAGTGTCGTATTGGGCCGGCAAGGCGTTGTCGGCGGCTAGTACGGGCAAAAGCGCAGCGATGGCTACTTCGATCATGCCGTCTTCGGGTTCACGGGTAGTCAAGCGTTGCAAGGCCAACGATGGCGCAATCACCCAGCGTACCCAGGTGCGGTGATAGTTGGCGGCGGTGAGGCGCAACAATTCAAAGGCAATGCCGGCCACCACGGGCACGAGGACGAGGCGTGAGAGGATTTTGATGAGCAGTGGTTGATCCGCAAAAATAGCAAAAATTGGGATGCTCAGGATGACCACCACCAGCAAAAAACTGGTCCCGCAGCGGGGGTGAATCAGGGTTTGGGGGCGTACATGCGCCACATCGAGCGGCAACCCGGCTTCATAGGCGTTGATGGCTTTGTGCTCGGCGCCATGGTAGCCATAGACCCGCTGGATGTCGGGGATGCGGCCGATGAGGAGTAAATAGCCGATAAAAATCACTAGCTGGAAGATATTTTCGATGATCACCACCGTGACTCCACTAATCCCGAGATAGCGCAAGCCGTTGGCCAATAATAGGGGCAATGCAAAAAACAAGCCGAAGGCAAACAGCAGCGATACGACCACGCCGCCGGCTGATTCGCCTTGGCTGGGACGTTCGTCGGCGGGGAGCCCAGCGGCGGCGGCCACATTGAGGGCGCGAATGCCCAAATTGAGGCTGTCCCACAGCAAAAGGACGCCCCGTAGGAACGGGATGCCTTCGATGGTGCGCCGGCGGGTGGGGTTGAGGGCTTCGTGGTAGCTGGTGATGCTGCCATCGGGCAAGCGTACCGCCACCGTGGCGCGGGTCAAGCCGCGCATCATGACGCCGTCAATCACGGCTTGACCGCCATAGTTCATTTTAGACATCAGCACTATCCTTATGCTCTTTTGCTTTGGGTGTGCCGCTCCCCGTCACACGTTGCCCCAACACATTGGCGGCGGCTTTGAGTCCTGCCACGATACTACTGACCTGAATGGCCGGTTTGACGATTTGCTCCGAAATAATCGTGACGGTCGAAGAGACCGAGGCGCTGGTTTTTTTGACATCATCAGTGACACTCGACGTTTTGACCAGCAATTCATCGACTTTATCGCTGATTTCACTCAGCTTGGGGATGAGGGTGGTGCGGGCGGTGGTATCGATGGCCTTGACTGCATACAAAATCGCCACGGCTACCAACGCTAATGCGATGGCACCGATGAGTTGGAACAAGGCCAGCAAGATAATTGACAAATCACGGACCGCTTCGCGGAAGCCGGGGTAAATCACCGAGAGGACGATAAACACAATGCTCAAGACTAAAAAAACAATACCACCGATGATTAACCAGCGCGTCATGCCACCGGATTCAGTTTGGGGTTCAGAAAAATCGTGCATGCCAGCCTCCGATGGTGTAAGTGATTATTTGGTAAATCGAAATGCCCCGATGATGCCAATCCATGCCACGAACGAGGTTTCGACGAGGTGTACACTTGCAGGTGCAGGGAAGGCTTGGCTAAAGCTGAGCCCAATCACATGTGTGATGACCACACAAATCAGACTCACCAACCAAAACACCGGTAGTTGGATAATGCTTTTGCCAGCGACCATGTGTGCGAATGCGGCATGGAATGTGGCAATCATGACCAGTAAAAGTGGTACAGGTGACATAATCAGGCGAGAATCCGCCCACCTCCAATGACTTCGTCGTCGTGATACATGACGGCTGACTGCCCTGGTGAAATTCCGTCTTGAGGGGTATCAAACACAATCGTCACGCTCCGCTCGCCAGTGACGGTGGCCATGGCAGGAGCGGCATCGGCATGCGAACGGCTTTGCACCAGACAGCGGAATTGGCCATCGGGAGGAGTTCGACCCACGTACGTGGTTTGGTCGATGTGGATGGTCTGTTTGCGCAAATCTTGGGCTGGACCCACCACAATCGTGTTGCTAGTGGCATCGATACTGGTTACAAACAACGGTGATCCGACGGCGATACCCAAGCCTTTGCGTTGTCCGACGGTATACAAGGGAATGCCTTGATGGGCACCGAGTTTTTTGCCGGTGGTATCGACGATGTCGCCGGGCTGGAAGGCATCGGGGCGTTGACTTTTGACAAACGAACGATAATCGCGGTCAGGCACAAAGCAGATGTCTTGGCTTTCGGGGCGCTCGGCGGTGGCCAAATCGAGCTCGGCGGCTATGGCGCGGACTTCGGGTTTGGGCATACCACCCACCGGGAAGAGCAGCCGGGAGAGTTCCTTTTGGCCGAGCATATGCAACATGTAGGATTGGTCTTTGCGCATGTCAACCCCCCGTGACAAGTGCCACTGGCCATCGCGGTAGTCGTTGCGCACATAATGACCGGTTGCCAGCATATCAAAGCCCAATAACTGCGAACGTTCGAGTAGGACGCGGAACTTGACATCGCGGTTGCAGGCCAAGCAAGGATTGGGTGTCATCCCTTGGCTATATTCGTCGGCGAAATAGTTGATGACATGTTTTTTGAAGTCTTTTTGGTAGTTAAACACATAGTAGGGGATGCCCAGTTGGGCGCAGACCCGCCGGGCGCCCGATACCATTTCCATCGAGCAACAACGACTCTCGACCATTTTGTCGCTGTCACCTTCCCACAAATGCATTGTTACCCCGGTCACATCGTGGCCGGCGCGGTGAAGCAGGGCTGCAACGACGGAACTATCGACACCGCCACTCATGGCGACCATTACTCGAGCCATTTTCGTACCCTCTAAAAAGAAACACTTGTCTGCATTATACAATACCTGTGCGAAAAATCTTCTTTACCCACACGCATCGGTAGAGCCCTGTTGGAACACTTTCACGACGCGCAGGGTAGTTTTTTATACCAACACCTAATTACACCGGCAGATAGGGGGCAATGATTGTCGTAAACGTACGGGTGGCGCCGGCTTGCTGGATGGCATCGGCTACTTGGGCACTATGAGTTACATCGGTCACCGCAAACATGACGCCACCTACCCCGGCACCAGATAATTTGGCACCGTAGGCACCGGCGGCGATGGCGGCTACAACCAGCTGGTCGAGTAAGGGTGTCGATACGCCGATGGCTTGGAGCAGGCTGTGGTTTTGGGTGCAGAGTGCGCCCAACAAGGGGATGTTGCCATGCGCAAGGGCCTGTTGCGCCACCACGGTGACGGCCGCGATGGCATCAAACAAGGCGTCGTAGTGGGCTGTGGCGTGTTCGCGCCGCTGTCTGACACCAGCGACTGCCAAGTGGGTGGGGCTACGTTCGCCACTATCACCGACCACCAACGTGATGGGTTGGGCAATCAGCAATGGGGCAATCAGGGCTGGCTGGGGTGTGCCGTCTGGGTATGGAGGACGGCGACAAAACGAAATCGGCTGGTCGTAGGCGATGACAGTGTTGTCGATGCCACTCGGGGTGCCGTGTAAGCGTTGCTCGCTACGGTAGACCAACGCTCCGACGGTGTCGTTATCAATGTCACGCTGCAAAAACTGGGCCATGGCGCGTACGAGTGCCGTCGCCACTGCTGCGCCACTCCCCATGCCACTGGCAATGGGGATGTCGGAGGTGATGGTGATGGTGATATCGGGGATCGGGCTGTGCCATGTGCTGAGGATATCGCTGACTAAATCCAGCAGGGGATCGCTGTCGACGCCTAATTGCCCGCTCCGGGCCAAATCAGGGCTATGGATGATGCAGCCCTGTCCGTGGGGCGCCGCCATGATCTGCACCTGGGCCCGGATGGCGGGCACGGGCACGGCAATGGCGGGCCGGCGATAGACGACGGCATGCTCACCGGCAATGATTAATTTGGCAACGGCATGCGTCGTAATCATCGATATTACTTTCAGGCTAAATTAGGCTAAATTAGGCTATTCCCATTCAATGGTGGCAGGCGGTTTGGACGAAATATCGTATACCACGCGATTGACGCCGGCCACTTCGTTGACGATCCGGTTGCTGACATGGGCGAGGAATTCGTAGGGCAAGTGAGCCCAATCGGCCGTCATGAAGTCTTCGGTGGTGATGGCGCGCAAGGCGACTACATCGGCATAGGTGCGGCCATCACCCATCACGCCTACGCTTTGGACGGGCAATAGCACGGCAAAGGCTTGCTGAGTGGAACGGTAGAGCCCTTTGGCACGTAGTTCGCTGATAAAAATATAGTCGGCTTCACGGAGCACATCGGCACGTTGGCTGGTAATTGGTCCGAGGATGCGCACGGCTAGTCCAGGACCGGGGAAGGGGTGTCGCCAGACCCAGTCTTCGGCTAATCCGAGTTCTATACCGGCGGCCCGCACCTCGTCTTTGAAGAGGTAGCGCAGGGGTTCGACCAGTGTCAACGTCATGTCCGCAGGCAGGCCACCCACGTTGTGGTGGGTTTTGATGGTGACTCCTTTTTGGCGGTCGGGGGCTTTGCTTTCGATGACGTCGGGGTAGAGGGTGCCTTGTGCCAAAAAGGTAGCGCCGTCGATTTTGTTGGCTTCACGTTCAAAGACGCGCACGAATTTTTCGCCGATGATTTTGCGTTTGCGCTCGGGGTCGCTGACTCCGGCGAGGGCCTCGAGGAATTCAGCACTGGCGTCGACGGCGATGAGCTTGATGCCCATTTGATCGCGAAAGGTGTGGATGACTTGCTCGGCTTCGTTGAGGCGGAGCAAGCCGTTGTCGACAAACACGCAGGTCAAGTTTTTGCCAATGGCTTTGTTGATGAGCAAGGCCGCCACGGCCGAATCCACACCACCCGATAAGCCACAGATGACTTTGCCGTCACCTACTTGGGCTTTGATACGGGCGATGGCGTCGTTGACAAACGAAGATGCTTGCCAGGTTGGCTCGGCGCCACAAATATCGAGGGCAAAATGGCGCAAAATATCACGGCCGTGGGGAGAATGGACCACTTCGGGATGGAATTGGATGCCGTACCAGCCACGGGCCTCGTTGGCCATGGCGGCAAAGGGGGTGCTAGTATTGCCGGCGAGGGGTACAAACCCTTCGGGCAAGGCTTCGATGTGGTCGCCGTGACTCATCCAGACGGCTTGGTCGGTGGGTAATCCGGCAAACAAGGGGTGCTGGCAGTCGGCGGTGATAGTGGCGGCGCCATATTCGCGTTGGTCGGCCCGTACTACTTTGCCGCCGAGGGCGTAGCTCTGGAGTTGCATGCCGTAACAGATGCCGAGCACCGGGATGGTGCTGGTGAGGAGCCATTCGGGGAGCTGGGGGGCGCCATCGTCATAAACGCTGGCTGGTCCGCCCGAGAGGACGATGCCGCGGACATCGTGTTGAAAAACGACACTGGCTGGAGCGTCGTGGGGAATCAATTCGGAATAAACACCGATCTCGCGCAGACGCCGCACGATTAATTGGGCGGTTTGCGAACCAAAATCGAGTACAGGAATGCATTGAGTCATGGTAATATGTCCATATACTTTTGGTCTATCCAGCCATACGCGTGATTGATGCGCAATGGAGCACGGTAGGGTGCGGCTTGGATGAAAATAAATACTCTACGAAATTATAGCACGAGGGTAGGATGGAACTATATTTGTTGCGCCATGGCATTGCCGAAGACCGTAGTGCATCGGGTGAAGACGCACATCGTGTGTTGACGGCGGCAGGGATTAAGCAAATTACGCATACTGCACTCGCGATGCAGACGCTGCAAATTACTCTTGATGTGATTGTTGCTAGCCCATATTATCGCACGCGCCAAACGGCTGATTTGGTCGGGCATAATTATCAACTGACGCCCGTCGTTGACAATCGTGTAGCGCCTGGTTTTGATGATAAAAATTTGCTCCATATTACGCAACAGCTGCAAAAAAACAAGGTATTGTTTGTGGGGCACGAGCCAGATTTGAGTTGGATTGTCTGGACGTTGGTTGGTCAACGCATTAATGTGCCCCGCGCCGCCTTGATGCGCCTCGATTCCAGCCCACGAGGCTGGGAACTTATGTACAATCTCGCGCCACAAGCCCAAGCGGCGCTGTTGAAGTATTCGTGACGTCCACCTAACTATGCGGTGAATAATCAAAACAATACTCCGCGCTGCGTCATACAAACGTAGCGCGGAGTATTGTTTTGGGTGCGAGATTTTTATTAGGGGATCCATGTAATCGGTGACTGACTATCGACGTGGTCGGTGAGTTTTTTGCTAGGCGTACCGGCACGTGGCCACAACCACAATTCGCCGGCTTCGTCGGCATGGCCGTATTCTTCGCTGGGTGGGATGCCGGGGGACCAGAGGGGTGGCAACACTACGGCGAGGGCTTGACCATCGGGTTGCCAGGCATGGGCTTGGGCCCGCGCCTGGTTTTCACCAACGGCAGTGCCGGTGGCACTAAAAGTCCCTTCAGGGAGCGAGATGTCACGTTTGCCGGCAAAGTCAAACAAGGCGGCATCCCAGACATCCCAGCCACTCAAGCCACGGGCATCGCCGACGTCTTGGGTGCTGAGTGCATACGTGTCACCTTTGGGGCTGATACTGGTATAGCGGGCCCAACCAGCAAAGCTATTGAGTAAGGTTTGGGTGCCGTCGTGGGCATCGACGCTCATGAGGAGGTTGATGTCGACTTCGACCCGCATCCCCATAAAGACATGGTACATAATCGATTTGCTATCGGTACTCCACAACGGGCGGTAGATGACCAAACCCGCTTTGGGATCGCCAGTATCTTTACCATCAGCGGTGACGGGGTCCCAGCCGTTGGCACCTTGGAGATTGACGAGGTGTAACTTGTTGCCTGCCGTAAACCCACTATCGGTTGACGAGGCATCGCTACGACTGGGGCGGGTTACATAGGCGATACGTTTGCCATCGGGGGATACGGCGGGGTCGCAACCATCGCCGATTTTTTGTTCTTGGGGATTGGCGAGGATGCGCATGGCCACACTCGCATCACGACAAAAAGTAGCCCACGTCAGCCAAGTAGTAGCTGGGGTAGCCTTGGTGGCGCTACTGGCATAGACAAAGCCACTACTGTCGGGCAACCAGGCAATGGTGGCAAAGGTGCGTTGGTCGTCAGTGAGTTGGGTGCTGGTGGTGGTGGCACGGTCGATGAGCCAGAGGCTGTCGAAATCGTTGTGTTTGACGGCGACGATTTGTTTGCCGTCAGGTGACACTGCAAAGTCGCTCACCCCTGCCAGAATCGGCCGGATAGTAGCGTTAGCGACACTATACGCCACGAGGTTGGTTTGTTGGAGGAACAAAATCTCACCGCCACTAGGCATTGGTTGGAGGGTGGCGGCGGGTGTTTCGGTTATCGTAGTAGTGACGATGGGGGTGGCTTCTGCAACGGTGGGTGTGCTGCCATCGCCGACGACGGCGGTATCAGTGGAGGCGGCTGTCGTAGGGGTTGCGTTATTTCCTTGGGGAACTGCGCAACTCATCAGACTACAAACGATGAATCCAAATAACAAAATGCGGCGCATAGAGGTACTCCTTTTAATTGTTGCGTTATGATCGAGTGCGCATTGGCCATATGCGTCGCATGGCTGCCACAATAAATGCAATACTAATAATCCATGATTCAATGATGCCGATAATCCATGTGGCTGGTAGGGTAATGGTAACGCCTTTGATGTTCACCACATGGGTCCAGATTTGTTGTTGATGGATGGCGGTATCAGTAAAGTACATGGCAATGAATGGATGCGCCGCGAGACCGATATTGGCGACGGCGTCGAGTACTGCGGTGTCATTCAAAAACTGGGCCCAGATGGTGGGAATCGTGACAGCGAGTAATGGCAACCCGAACACAAATCCCAGTACCGTCGCCAGGGCGAATCCAATTGCCGTCAAGGGTGTATTGGCACGGGTTGACCAATAAATCCCACAACAGGTAAACAACAACACACTCGCACAAATGATGGCGTACATGATGAATAATTCGCCTAAATCGACACCACCCATCAAAAAGGTCATTGCAATCAGGGGTGTCATCGCACTTAGGAGTAACCCGCAGTAGGCCAGGGTGGCCAAGATTTTGCCGAAAATAATCGTACCGGCACTGAGTTGTGAGGTCAGCAAGAGATCAAAGGTTTGGCGTTCACGTTCACCAGCGATACTCCCCGCGGCCATCACAGGTGCCATGATGGTGAGGATGGCCATGGCGGTGACAATCAAGGTGAAAAACACCGTATTACCGACGGTGTTGTTGCCACTTGACTGCCCATTTGATGACAGGTATGAGGCGGTATATACCAGTAATGCCGTACCTGCGACTGCCGTCAAAAATCCTACTAACAACCAAAAGGCACGTGGGGTACGCATGCGCCCACGTAATTCACGGATGAGAATCGGATTGATTTCGCGGTGCATATGCACTCCTAGTTGAGTCCTGCGGTGACCTGCAAAAACGTGCGCTCGAGAGTATTGGCTTCGCTGGAAAATTGTTGAACGGGGATGTTGTGCTCGATACAGGCCTTGAGTAATTGGGCTTGGGCGGCGTCATCGCCATTCATCTGCACGATATAGTGCGTCGGCAATTGAGGGTCGACGCTAATGGTGTAATTAAAATGCGTGACCAAGGCGTACAGCGCTGGCGTGGGAGCTAGTGTTTGAATGACGATGCGACGTGATTGTTGGGCACTGAGAAGTGCGGTGAGCGTGTCGTACGCCACCAATTTACCCTGTTCGAGGATGATGAGGTGGGTACATAAATCGGCCAAATCTGACAAAATATGTGAGCTAATCAAGATGGTTTTGCCTTGATCATGCAATTCATGGAGCAAGGCGCGTAGTTCAATGCGGGCGCGCGGGTCAAGCCCACTAGCTGGCTCGTCGAGGACAAGTACTTGGGGGTCGTGAAGCAAGGCACGGGCGAGGCTGAGGCGTTGCGCCATGCCACGTGACAAACTCATCACCAGTGCGTCACGTTTGGTTTGCAGATCAACTAGACCCAGTAAATCGTTAATCAAGGCAGGGCGTGTTGCGACCGGGATGTGATAGCACCGGGCATAAAAGTCGAGGTATTCGGCGGCAGTCATCGCCTCGTAGACCCCAAAGGTATCAGGCATATAGCCAATCATGCGCCTGACGAGGTGTGGTTGGGCTGTGACTGATATGCCATCGATCGACACATCACCACTCGTGGGGGTAATCAAGGTGGTCAGCAGGCGCATACTGGTGGTTTTGCCGGCGCCATTAGGACCAATCAATCCTACCGTGGCGCCGGTGGGGATAGTACAGTCGAGTCCATCGAGGGCACAGAAATCACCGTAGAGTTTGCGTAATTTATCAAATACAATCACGATTATCTCCTCGGTTTGCCATATCGGTTAGGCCATTTCGTTGCGACGGAGCACGTAGACGACCAAATCGCATACACCACTGACTAGGGTATTACTCCGCTCGATACGGAAGTAGGGCTCCATCAAGCGTTGATAATGACTGACGCTACGAATATTGTCGCCACGGTCGAGCCAATGCATGGCCCGCCCGAATACATTCCAACGGTTTTGGGTGGGGATGTCTTCGACCATCAAAATTGTACCGTCTTTACGCAGGACGCGGTGTAATTCGGCCGCAGCCCGTTGCACAAAGGCATCGTCAAGATGATGAAATACGCCCATTATCAATACCGCATCAAAACAGGCATCGGTATAGCCCAATTGATCGCCACTCATGACACTGACGGCACTGCCGTAGCGTTTGCGGGCGTAGCGCACATAGTGTGGCGCAATGTCGAAGCCCACATAGCGCTCGGCAGGGAAGCTCCGGGCAAACTGACCAGTGCCGCTGCCATAATCGAGGAATCGTCGTGTTTGATCGCCGCCAAAGGGCTGTAATTCACGTTCGATAAGTTGGTAATCTGCCACGAAGCCGAATTCGGCTATACTGCGGAAAATGTTCCATAATACGGGCTGCCGCGCCACCATATTGAGGAGTTCTTGAATCATTTACTGCTCCGTTTGTGAAGTCATGGGGCGTTGCGCCAGACATAATAATGATACCCCAATCGGTAACTGCACGCCAATCTGTAGTAAACGTGCTTCGATTCCCAATGCCGTTAACCCTAGTCGATTGACGAATGGCGACGGTAATTGTAAATCGGATTGGGTAGAAACATCAGCGCTCCGGCGCTCGGTCACTCGTTGGATTAGTGCCATGGGAAAGAGGAGTGCGTTGATGTAGCTCGATTTTTTGACTACAAAGCCAGCTGCTACGACTCGCTCAATCATTTGTTGATGCGTATAGCGCCGTTCGCTGTGCACGCGGGTATCGTGATGCCCACGTAACCACTCAAATGCCGGCAAGCGCAACAATAGTAGCCCACCGGGCTTGAGCACCCGTAAGCATTCACGCAAGGCTCCCACATCGTCACGTACCCCTTTGTGATAAATCACTTCGAAGCTGGTAACGAGATCGAATGACGCATCGGCAAAGGGGATTGCTTCAATCGACGCTTGGGCGACTGGTAGATTAGATTGGACAGCGTAAGCGCAGGCTGTGGCTGAATAATCGAAGCCGATTGGATTGCCGTAGCGACGGAGCCACGTTAAGTTGCCACCGGTTCCGCACCCGGCATCGAGGATGCGGCGTGGGATAGTGCTAGCCGGCATATTGGCAATCCACGCATCGGCAATTTGACGCATACCCACATACCACCACAAGGTATGTTCGACATGTGCCATTACTTCGTATTCGAGCCGTTCCATCCCGTACTCCTTGGTATATCAGTCCTTGATATATTGACGAATAACAGATTACCACATAGACTGTGTGTATGTGGCCGTATCCATGTAGTATAGGGGGTCGCTATGCGCCTGTCTCCAGCCAAAGTAGCTGTATATGCCGAAGGTTTGGTCGATGTGCTCGCCGATACCGATGGCGTGTTGTTTGATTGTGACGACGCCGATTTGCGCGTTGCAATCAACGAAATAATCACCGATGAACTCATGATCGAAGAACGACTCGACGCCGAATTGCACGATTTGCTCCAAAAAAACGCCCACTACGAAATCGCTATGCGCCGCGTCAACTATGACGAACTCTTCAAAAAAGCCAAAATACAAGAAATTCGTAAACGAAGAATTGTGCTGTAACAGGCACGCTCAATCTCGTAATACGCTGCCACACAACCGCAATGTTGTGTGGCATATAATTATACACTGTGTATTTTTTACAACACATGTACTCCAAACCACGGCCCAACCTGGCATGCCAAGCGCGGACCGTGGCGGGTTTGGACGCGGCATTGCTGGCAGGCCATACTCGCACAGGGCAACGAGGTCGTTGGCATGGCAGTGGCTACATATTTGCCGCCGCGTAAGCGAATTTGGCGGATCATTTGTACGAGCGTGGTAGCCATGGGGGCACTTGCGGCAATGAAAATTTGATCTGCCCAGCGGATTAATTCAGGCAAGCGTTTCTCGGCAACGCGCAAAATATTCTCGGGCCCAGCCAGATATTCCACATCGGTTGCTAATAATTGGGGTAGTACATACCATTGGGGTGCCATGTCGCCGGCAATCAAGGTGACGCTGGTATGGCGTTGTTGCAAGGCATTGACCATCCCTAGGAGCCGGATTGTCCCCTCGGATTGGCCGATGCACAATGCGGTGCCCCGTTCACCGAGTGGTTGCGGGAGTTTGCCGTGGGGACCATGACACCACACACTACTCCCTACCGCTTGCTGTGCCAACCAACGCCAGCCGTCGTCTTGGTGCGGTGCAATTACTAGCCCAATTCGCCCCAGTTTGGCATCGACGCTGGCGGGGAAGCTGGCCCGCAACAGGTGGCGTTGTGGGCGTTGGGGATCGTCACACAAGAGTTGTAAGTATTGTCCGGGGTGCCAGTTGGCTGCCAGATTATGTGACTCAAAAGCGACCCAGTGTAGGTTGCCGATGGGACGTGATTCACAGATAGTCAAGGTGTGTTGGCGCATGCATCAGCCTTTGGATGGCGTAATCGTGATTGGTCGTTCTTGTCATTGTAGCCGGTTTGCCCCACTACAAAAACAAGCGCTGGCCGGCAAACAAGGCATGGATGCTGGCACGCTCTTCGTCGCTTGGTCCGTGGCCATCACAAAACGCAATGTTGCGCGTCAATTGTGCGGGCACGGCGGCGCCGGTCAGGGTCACAGCGATATCGTCACAGGTCAGGCTATAGCGCATGGCCGGCTCGACAAAACCGTGTGGGCCTGGTTGGCGTAAATGAGCGATTTGGGCTTTACGGCGTTCGGCCTCTGCCAATAATTCGTGGTCGTCGCGTAAAAAGGGCGCCGGCATGTCCGTCATGATTCCCATGCCCAACGGGCTGCCGTTGATGACCCCCATGCGGTGTTCCTGTGTCAATGCAAAAAAATCACCCTGCATGGTGGTATCAATCAGCATATAACGACAAAACGTCAAGACGGTGTCAATCTGCCCCGTCTGGATATAGGGGACTAACACCGATAGATCGCGGCCATTGACGCCGATAGCGCGTACTTTGCCCGCTTTTTTGAGGTCGAGGAAGGCCGCAATACAGCCGTTCATAGCAACATCAAAGGTCGTGGTTTCGGCTTCGTGGAGCTGAATCAGGTCGATGTAATCAGTCTGGAGGCGTTGCAGGCTGGCTTCGACGCTGGCCATGGTGGTGGCGTAATCGTAGGGGGTGCCACGCATGACCGCTTTGGTCGCCAAAAAAACCTGCTGGCGTTTGCCTTTGAGCGCCACTCCAAAGCGGCGCTCACTTTCGCCGAGCCCATACTGGGCCGCGGTGTCGAGATAGTTGATGCCGGCATCAATGGCGGCGTGGATGACGTGGGTGGCTTGCGATTCGGGCACATCACCGAATTCATTGCCGATGGCGGCGCCCCCTAACCCTAGCCGTGACACGCGCCAGCCGGTACGCCCCAATGTGCTGTATTGCATACGATCCTCATTTAGGCTTGACGGCTACGAATCAATTGGTCGTCGTGGCGTGGGTCGTGCCACGGCGTGACATAACTCGGGGCATGTTGGTAGCGTTGTACCGTGAGGGTGAGTGTGGCGCCACTGCCTGGCGCAATGTCGATGTCGAGCCATTGACTGTCGACAGCGGTGTGGTTTTCGCCCCAGGTGACGTGAGTAATCTGATGCTCGGCGAAACTGCCGGCTTGGATGCTGACGGATTGCAGACGTACCGTGTCGCTATTCACCACTGTCAGCGTAATTGTTTTTTGATCAAAATGTGAAACTAAGGCTGACACCCCTGGCGGTAACCCGGGGCGGCGGCGCTGGGCGTCGTAATAGCGCACTTGGGCAAATTGCAAGCCGCCGTGCGAGATGTGCATGGGGGCGCCGAGGGTCAGTTGCAACAGGCCTTCCACGCAGACCGGGGTCAATTCTTGCCAGGCGTGGATGGGATCGACGTGCATGTTGATGTTTAGCCCGCTGATATCGAGCTCACTGATGTCGTGCCACTGGTGGGGGTCGCCGATAGGCGAGTACATTTTGGTCAGCTGATCGCTGACCAATTGCTGGTTGGCCGCCAAGATTTGGCTGGGGTAGTCGGGGAATTGGCCTTGGATGTATTGGAACCAGGGCAGGGTGTTGTTGATGTAGTGTTTGCCAATCCCTACTCGGATTTCGTTCCAATCGCTTTGGCGGGGGATGCGCATCACCCGCGCCAAGTCTTGGTCGGCCAGTGAGGCATACCACAGATAAATGGGGTATTTGTGTAAGGGTGGGCGATAGTCGCCCCAGCCGGCATCGAAGTGGCGGTAGGGCACCATGAAGGTGCCATCGACATCGCGCCCGAGTGCCCAGTTGGCATCGAGCTGTTGGCGCGCCAGTTGGAGCCAGGATTCGTCGCCAGTGAGGAGCAAGGCGTTCATACAGGCATTGGTGATGGGCTCGATGATGGTCATGAAGCCGTGGGGCCAGCGCCAGCCATAATAGCCGCCCCACCACTTGCCGTCGAGGTATTCGCCCACCTGCCCCGTCAAGCCCACGTTGTCGGGGATGATGCCGCCGTTGGCGTCGGTCCGAGCGGCCCAGGTGTGCAGGTACTCGAGCACCCATTGGCGGTGAGCGGTATCGCCACTATACAAAAACGCATGGGTAATTAGCCCACTGGTGTTGAGGTTGAGCGGTACGTCGCCACGATTCATGCGTTGGTTCATTGTGGCGATGAGGTCGGCATAAATCGTATCGTCGCTCCAATGACACAAGCGACTGGCAAAATCGGTATTGATGATGTCTTCGTACGGGGGCAAATAGTGGTCGAGTACGACGCGGTGGGTGGTCCAGTCTTCGGGGGTAACGACGAAGCGTGGCCCGCGACTGCCGGTGAGTGGTGAGCGGATTAGGTGGAAGGTGGGGTCGTAATTGGGGGCAAGTGGGTCAGTGCCGTTGTACATATTGGCGAATTTGGCGGCGCGTTGTTGTTCTTTGCGTTGGCTCGGATCGGCCAGCCCGAGGAAGTAGATATATAAATAGCCTTCGCCGTGATGCATCCAGTCGTAGTAGGCGGTGAATTCGCGGTCGATTTGGCCATATTCTGTCCATTGCCAGGTGATGCCATCCCAGATGCGGCGGGCTTCGGGCAATAACCAATCGTCGCCCCCCAACATGTAGAGCAACGCGAGTTGCATAAATCCTTCGTAGGGATCGTCGCTACCATCCATACCGGGCCAGTAATTGCGCCAGTACAAGGTGCCATCGGGGCGCACATAGCGGTCGACGAATTGGCGGGCGGCATCGTTGAGTTGGGCAATTAGGGTGCGTTGTTGGATGGCCCAGATGGGCGCAGTCATGGGGGTGTCGATACGAATGGTGGGCATGAGAAATCCTTTGCACACAGCAGTGGGTGAAGGGAATTGATGAGGTCTATTGTACCTGGGTTACTGGCGTGGTGTGGCGATAAACTTACAGCTCCCAAAGGAGTGGCAAGCGAATCCATTCTTGGGTTTCTTTGGGTTGATTGGGCCACAAGTCAAAGTGGATGTGCATCAGTTCTTGCCAGTTTTTTGGGGTGAGTTGACTATTAAACGACCCTTTGGGCTTGGGGTCGTCGACGGTTGCTGGCCACTCTTGATACGAAAAAATCTGGAATTCGTGGGCGCCGATGATGTAGTATTTGTTGAATCCGTGGGGGAGCTCTTCTTGGCGCAAAAAATGATAGTAGACATAACTGCAATACATATCAGGTTTGATGCGGGCCAGCGATCCCACGCGTTTTTGGGGAGTATACCCACGTGCCCGCCAGTGGGGAGTATCACCGGGCATGCCGTCGTGATAGATGTCGGGAAGTTCAATGGCTACGCGTGACCCGTTGACACTCGGGACGCTCACTAGCATATCACCGAGTAAGTGATCCCACAGCATATGCAGGTCGATTGGTTGCGTTGATTCGAGATAGCCATACAACAGATTTTCGTGGCGAAACAGCGCGCCGGTGCGCCCACCACGGGCGGTGAAGGCTCTGGTGATGTCTGCTGCTCGATAGGCGATCGTGTTGTTGATGATGGCGAGGGCGGTAGGTACAATGTAGCTGACCCAGAGCTGACGATAGAGCATAGCTGACCTTCATACAATGAGGGTGTTGTATATATTGTACGTGACGGTGGAGATTCCGCCACGTACAACTCAGATGTATGATTATGCTTCTTGGTGGGTAATCGTACCCTTGTACATGGTCAAAACGGCTTTGCCACGCATTTTTTGGCCGAGCAAGGGGGTGTTTTTGCCTAGCGAAAACAACTTGCTAGCTTCGACGGTCCACACCAATTGGGGGTCGATGACGGTAATGTCGGCGCGGGCACCGATGCGCAGGGCAGTGGTGCCACGGCCAAGGAAGGCGGCAGGGGCGTCAGTCATCCGGACGATTAAATCCATTAGGCTGATGCGTCCTTGGTTGACGAGCATCAGCATGCTGGCCAAAGCCGTTTCGATGCCGGTAATCCCAGCCATGGCCAAGCGGTATTCGACTTCTTTGTCGACCCGGCTATGCGGGGCATGGTCGGTGGCCACAAAATCGAGGGTGCCGTCGAGTAACCCTTGGAGCACGGCTACGCAGTCGGCCTCGCTCCGCAGCGGCGGGCTGACGCGGGTATTGGTATCGTAGGGGGGGCGGGTGGTGGAATTGAGCGACATGCCGGGCTCGTTGCGGGCATCGGCTTGCTCATCGAGCCAGCCCAGCACCCAGCGGTCACTGAGGGTCATGTGGTGGGGCGAGGCCTCGCCGGTGACATTGACGCCCCGGGCCTTGGCGGCCCGGATGAGGGCGACGCCACCAGCCGTGCTGACGTGGCAGACGTGCAAGCGGCTATTGGTAAGCTCGGCGAGGGCGATATCGCGGGCGATGCCGACTTCCTCGGCAGCACTAGGGTAGCCGGGCAAGCCGAGGCGATTGCTGACAGCACCTTCGTGCATGCCCCAGCCTTTGCTGAGGGTCATGTCTTCACAGTGGCCAAAGTAAGGCACATCGAGCATTTTGACATATTCAAACACGTTGCGCATGACTGCCGGGTCACCCACGGGGACGCCGTCGTCACTAAAGCCAATCGCGCCGGCGTCGACCAATTCACGCATTGGGCTGAGTTCTTTGCCGGCGCGACCAATGGTGGCGGCAGCGATGGGCAAGACTTCGGCAAAGCCGGCGCGGCGGGCTGCGGTGCGGATGTGTTGCACCACCGCCACACTATCGATGGCGGGGCGGGTATTGGGCATACAGGCCACCACCGTGTAGCCACCGGCCGCAGCAGCGCGGGTGCCGGTGGCGATGGTTTCTTTGTGCTCTTCGCCGGGTTCACGCAAATGGACGTGGGGATCGATAAATCCTGGCGAAATTAGTTTGTGGGTGGCATCGATGACGGTGGTGCCTGGGGCGGTACGCACTGTCGCATCGGCGGGCAACATGCCCTCGTACCGCGCCGTGACGACGCCATTGTCGACGAGGATGCTCCCGATACTCATCTGCTGGGTATCGGGGTCGATGATAGTGCCGTTGGTGATTAATGTAGGCATGGGAGTTTTCCTTTGTATTTACGCAGTGGCTTCGCCAGATAAACGATATAACAGGGCCATCCGCACGGCTACGCCGTTGGTGACTTGGGTTTCGATGACTGAGCGGGGCGAATCAGCCGCTTCTGGCATGATTTCGACCCCTTCGTTCATTGGACCAGGGTGCATTACGATGGCGTGGTCGGGGAGCTTGTCGATGCGGGCTTGGCTGATGCCAAAGTAGGTGCTGTATTCGCGCAAGGCGGGCAGTAGCCCTGCTTGCATGCGTTCTTTTTGGAGCCGTAGCCCCATCAGCACGTCGGTATCGGGGATGATGGCGTCGAGATCGTAGCTGATTTTGAGCGTGGGGAAGGTCTCTTGCCACATGCGCACATCGCCAATCAAGGTACTTGGGGCGCACAAGGTGACATTCATGCCACAGCGGAGCATGCCCCAGATGTTGGAGCGGGCTACCCGGCTATGCAAAATATCACCGACGATGGTGGCATTGAGCCCTTTGAGTTCACCCAACCGTTCGCGGATGGTAAATAAATCGAGCAGCGCTTGCGAGGGGTGGGCGTGGCGACCATCACCGGCATTGATAATGGAGCCCTTGAAGTGTTGGGCGGCCAAATAGGGTGCGCCCGACTCGCCATGCCGGATTACGATGATGTCGGCTCCGAGCGCTTGGATGGTGCGGATGGTGTCGATGAGCGATTCGCCTTTTTCGACACTCGATCCTTTGGCCGTCATGCTCATGGTCGAGGCGGACAAGGTGCGGGCCGCCAACTCGAACGACATGCGCGTGCGGGTGCTTTCTTCATAAAACACATTGACCACGGTGCGCCCGCGTAAAATTGGGACTTGGGGAACGGAGCGGCCGAGGATTTCTTTCATGCTGGTGGCCGCATCGAGGACGTCGATGATTTCCGCTTCACTGAAATCGTCGAGGTCGAGGACATGGCGGCGTTTGCGGTTGGGAGTAGGTACCCAAGGCACAAACGGTGATACGGCGGGCATGGTCATACAGCACCTCGGGTAATCATGACGGCATCGTCGCCGCCGTCGACTTCGTTGAGGCGGACTGCGACCTCTTCACTAGCGGCAGTAGGGACGTTTTTGCCCACAAAGTCGGCCCGAATCGGTAATTCACGGTGGCCGCGGTCGACGAGCACTGCGAGCTGGATGCGCGCCGGGCGGCCAAGGTCGGTCAATGCATCGAGCGCTGCCCGAATGGTGCGGCCGGTGTAGAGTACGTCGTCGACGAGCACGATGATTTTGCCCGTGATATCGACGGGGATATTGGTGTGTTGGATTTGGGTTGATGCACCACGAATCTCGAGATCGTCACGATACAACGTAATGTCGAGAGCCCCGATGTCCACCGTGTTGCCTTCGATTTGTTGGATGGCGGCGGCGATGCGTTTGGCCAGCGGGATGCCGCGCCGGTAAATGCCGACCAGTACTACATTTTGGACGCCCCCGTTGCGCTCGCCGATTTCGTGGGCGACCCGGGCAATGGCACGGCGGACTTCGTCGGCGGTCATGATTTGACGTTCGTTCATTGGCTGCTCCTTGCACAAAAAAAGCGCCACCACCCGAATGGGTGTGCGCAGTGTGCGGCAAATCTGCCGTGACAGATGGTATGTCGAATCGTTCGCATTGATTGATTGTCCTTTGCAATCTCACGGGATTACATTAAAGGTCTATGGCTATGGTACTCCTTTGGGCTACTGCTGTCAACTTTATTACCCAAATTACGATTTTTGTGAAAAAATATTCCCCGCATCGATAGACGTGCGGGGAATGGCGTCGGGATGGATTAGGATTGATCTTTGAGGCGCTGGATTTCGGCGTCGATGTCCGCCTCGGTGATTTCTTTTTTGACGACAGGCCCATAGGCTTCACGCCATTGAAAGAAGGCCCCGATGCCCATTCCCAAAATCGGCCACATCGGCCAAAAATAACCACCAGGACTCGTAAAGAACCAAATCAATAAAAGTAAGATTGAAACTCCTGACCATACTCCGAGGTAGCGATTGAATTCCTGTTGTTTTTTGAGGCGTTTGCGGATGAATTCACGGTATTCGGACGAATCCGGTGTGTCAGAAGGATGATTTTGGTCATTCATGGTGGAATTCCTTGTTGAAATCAAAAACTCTCTACCGTCCGACGTTGCAGTGAAATAAACTGTTGCTATTGTGCACGATTTTGCACATGCAGTGTGATAGGAGGTGTTTTTTGTATAGAATTGCACAAAAAACGTCAACTGGCATGACTTATGGTACAATCGGGCAGTATGTAAGCCCGTACAGGAGGATGTATCATGCGACCCAAAATTACCATTATCGGTGCTGGATTTGTTGGCTCAACGGCTGCCCATTGGATTGCCACCAAAGAACTTGGTGACGTGGTGTTGCTCGACGTGGTTGAAGGGGTACCCCAAGGCAAAGGCCTCGACTTGGCCGAAGCAGCCCCCATCGAAGGCTACGACCTCAAAATTATCGGTACCAATGATTACGCCGACACCGCCAATTCAGATGTAATCGTCGTGACGTCAGGTGCCCCGCGCAAGCCAGGTATGACCCGCGAAGATTTAATCAAAATCAACGCCAAAATCACCCGCGACTGTATCAGCAAAGCGGCGCCATTGTCACCCAATGCCGTGATTGTAATGGTCAACAATCCCCTCGACACGATGGTCTATTTGGCCCGCCAAGTCAGTGGCTTCCCCAAGGAACGGGTGATTGGCCAAGCCGGCGTACTCGATGCCGCCCGCTACCGCACCTTTATCGCCATGGAAACGGGCGTGTCGGTCGAAGACATCCAAGCCATGTTGATGGGCGGTCATGGTGACGAAATGGTGCCCTTGCCTCGCTTCACCACCATTGGCGGTATCCCCGTCAGCGAATTCATCGCTGCCGATCGCCTCGAAGCCATCGTCGACCGTGCCCGTAAGGGTGGTGGCGAAATCGTCAACCTGCTCAAAACCGGTAGCGCCTACTATGCCCCTGCTGCCGCAACGGTGTTGATGGTCGAATCGATTGTGCGTGACAAAAACCGCATCGTGCCGGCTGCCTGTTATCTGACCGGCGAATACGGCCTCAACGACATCTACTTCGGTGTACCATGTGTGTTGGGTGCCGGTGGTGTCAAGCGTATCATTGAATTGCCATTGAACGACGCCGAAAAAGCCTTGGTCAAGGCGAGTGCTGACGCTGTTGCTGGTTCGATTGCTGCACTCAAAGCAATGGACCTCGACGCATAATATCGTCTGATGATGGGAACTCCCCCCAGCAACGCGCTTGTAGCGCTGGGGGGAGTTGTTGTTGTCTGCAATTTTGTGTAGATATTAAAAAAATGAGTTTTTTTCATAGATATTTTATTAAATATAAAAAATCGTGTACAATACAAAAATAATAAGTAGAAATTGTTAAGGGGATATGGCGATGGAGCACATATTGACCAATGAGACGTGGCAAGTCGGGGTATTACCGCAGGCTGGAGCTTCGCTTGCGTATGCCCGGATTAAGCGTAATGGCGAGTGGCATGATTTCATGCGACCAACACCGATAGCAGATTATGGTGATGCACTCAAATGTGCGAGTTATCTGCTCACGCCGTGGTCGAATCGGTTGCGCGATGCCCGATTTGCCTTTGCGGGTACGACGTATCAATTGAACTCCAGCTTCCCAGATGGGACTGCGATTCATGGTGTCGGGCGCAGTTTTGCGTGGCGGGTGGTGAGTAGTGATGCGACCCACATTGAATTGCATTTTGATACCCGCTTACATAGCGGTGTCAACTTCCCATTTGCATTCAAGGCATGGGTTGAATACCGGCTCGACGGTGCGAATTTTAGTACCCGGATGGGGTTGACCAATCTCGATTCACAACCGATGCCGGCAGGATTTGGGACACATCCCTTTATTCAGCGCACACTGACGGGTAGTGATGATCTATTGTCGATGCAGATTCCGTGTGATAGCGCCTATCCGTTGGCTGATTGTATGCCGACTGGGGCACCACAACCGATTCCGGCACATCTCGACTTTCGGCAATTACGCCAAGTAGGCTCGGATTTTGCGGATGATTGTTTGACGGGGCGGCAGATTGGTGAATCGATTGTGTTGCAATATGGTGCATCAGATACGCGTATCACACATTGGATGGACCACTTGTATTCCCATGTAGTGTTATATATGCCCAAAGAACAGCCATATATTGCGCTTGAGCCGGTGAGTAATGCTAATGATGGATTTAATTTGCTGGCGCAAGGCGCCGATGGTCACGGGGTGTTTGTGCTTGCACCAGGGTGTTCACGTGAAGCAATGTGTGGGTATAAGGTTAGTGAATAACAAACATGGTGCATACACGGCGGCATTCATTTGTAAATGTATATAATTTTCGTGATTTAGGCGGTTATATTACTAATAATGGTAATATAACCGCATACAATGTGTTTTTTCGGTCAGATTCCCCGCATTTGATGCGCATAGATGATCAAGCAAAAATCCGTGCCATGGGGATTTATACGATTGTTGATTTACGATTCCCGGCTGAACAAATAGCCATGCCGAGCCCATTTGTTGATAATAATCAATTTGATTATCATTCGATTGCGATCATGTCTGATTTTGGAATTTACAATACGCGGTTACATGAAGGTGTGCCGAAGTTGTATATTGATGTCATCCAACATGATCCGACCAAACTTGCACAAATATTTCGGGCGTTTATTCAAGCGCCGCAAGCCATTTGGTTTTATTGTCGGGTAGGCAATGTACGTACGGGGATAGTGGCTGCAATATTACTTGATTGTGTTGGTGTCCCACATAATGAAATCGTGGCAGATTACATGCGTACTGCGCTTTATGTGGAACCGATTATGCATATCATGCGCCATGAGATATTGGAAAATACGAGTCTGGGAAATGCAAGTCAAGAATTATTTGACGCAGCCTTGTGGCCCCGCCCCGAGAATATTCAGGTGTTGTTGTATTTTTTGCAGCAACGCTATGGTGGGAGTATTGGCTATTTAGAAGCGGCTGGGATTACGAGTGATGAATTAAAAAAACTCCAAATGAAATTTACCATAGCGTCTGATGCAAAATAAGTTGCATCAATAATACCCACACCGCAGATGATGATTGTTGTGTATGGTAGTGCGTTGCGTACATGTTTAGCTATTGCTGACAATCGGTAGCTCTTTGAGATGACTGCCATTGACTGCAATGCGGAGCATGAAGTCGGCGGCATTGGCTCGTGATACTTTGGCGTTTAACGTGCGATTACTCGTATCAATCGAATATTGTCCCGTAAACGGGGCATCAATCATTGTGTGGGTACGCACGATGCTCCAATCTAATTGGCTATGCATGATGCAATCGACATATTGTTGTGAGGCACGTGAGAGCCGATTGGCACTTGGCGGTAACAACAATGTACTGAGTCGTTGGGTGAGCACACTCGTTTTATTGGGGATATTGACGTGTGTATCACAAAAACCGACAAGGCGCGCCACACCGTGTTTTTTCATGCCGTCAATCACGGTGGCAATAATGTCGGCATGCGTTGACTCTGGTTCATCTGCCGTTGGCATGATGGTGTCAATCACGGCATCGGCATGTTGGAAGGCGCGCTCAATACCATAGCGATCACGGGCATCGCCGATAATGACACGTAAGCGTTCGTGTGACAATGGGAGCTTATTTGGTTTGCGCACAAACGCGGTGACATCGTGCCCCATCGCAATAGCTTGCCGTACCAAATGATTCCCCGTGCGCCCACCCGCCCCCAAAATTACCAGCCGCATTATGGTTGCATTTCTGTTAAAGACTACGATATATAGTATGTATATCATACATGAAATATGAATATATGTGCAAATAATTTAGGGAGATTTTGGTTGTTTTTGGTAAATAATTAAATATGTAAACATGAATGTTTATATACGTATATATGTATATAATTAAACATATTTTATATTTCGATGTAAAAACCTTTCTTGTATAGTCTATCATTGCGATATCATGAATAGCGCACAGCGAATACTTTCCAATGTACAATACGATAGCGGAAGGGAATGTCTTGAATGTACCGTGTTGTGCTGAGGTTGGTCTGTTATGGCAGAATTACGCTGTCACGCATGTGGCGCGGCTGTGACGCCGAATGCCATTTATTGTAGTACGTGTGGACGATTACGCAAGCGTACGCCATCACCTTGGTTTTTGGATGGTTGGCGTGGATTTGTGTGGATAATTCGGATACTGTTTGTGCTGTGGTTGACAGGATTTATTGTACAAGTTGCGGTACCAGTAGCACTGCGGATTACCCCAGTCTGTGGCACTACCCCGAGTATGATTGCAGTAATTCCGCGTACGCTGGGATTGATTGATTCACAACAAGGAGTGGTGGGTGGTCAGCCTTTGTTGCAAGCCGGTGATTGTCGTGCGGGAGCGTTGTCGTGGTATACCATTACTACTAATCAAGATATATGGTTTGCCGCAGCCCAACGCGACCTCCATACGTGGTCGGGCTGGTTGGTGGCGACGAGCGAAACAAACAGCGCCGTGGTGACACAAATTGGCGTGCGCGGCATGCGTGACGCGATTAATCTGGTGTGGCGTGGATATCAGTGGGTAATCGATAACTGTATCGGAGTGTCTTGCTAGTGGTCGTGTCGTTGACACGATGATATCAGTAATAGAAATTTAGGTAGCATGCAAAATCCAATGTTAGATGTGGCTCAGGTACGGATGGCATTGCGGCAACTCGATGTCAAGCCGTCACGCGCCATGGGGCAAAACTTCCTCGTTGACGCCAATGCCCTTGCTGCCATCGTCGATGCCGGTGAAATATCGCCGCAATCGTTAGTGGTCGAAGTTGGTCCTGGCTTGGGCGTGTTGACGTGGGAACTCGTGCAACAGGCTGGGGCGGTAATTTCGATTGAATTAGACAAACGCTTGATTGCGCGCTTGTACGATGAATTTGCGCGATTTACAAATTTGACGTTGGTGAATCATGACATCCTCAAAAGTGATATTGCTCAAATCACCGCGCGGCGCCCGTATCGTGTGGTGGCGAATTTGCCGTATGCGATTACCTCACCGGTATTGCGCCACTTCCTCGAATCCGATCATCCGCCCGAATTGATGGTGGTGCTCGTGCAACGCGAAGTGGCCCAGCGGATTTGTGCAGCGCCGGGTGACATGTCGGTGCTAGCGCACGCCATGCAAATTCGGGCAGTGCCCGAATTGGTGGCGATTGTCCCCCCCGAAGCCTTTATGCCGGCGCCGGCGGTGCATTCGGCGGTGTTGCGCTTGCGCCACCGGGTCGTGCCACTTGTGCCGCCGGCGGATGAACGCAAAGTGATGCGGGTCATCAAAGCAGGTTTTTTACATGCCCGTAAACAATTAGGCAATAGTCTTGCAGGTGGGTTGGCTGCCCACAACATCCGCATCGAACGCGATGTCGCCCAACGGGTTTTAATCGAAGCTGGGATTGACCCGATGCGCCGTGCTGAAATGCTGACCATCGATGAATGGCAACGGGTGGCTACTGGGGTGGCAGCGGTGGTTGATTTGGAGTAATGACGGTGCGTCGCCACCATGGCCCGACGACTTGATTGCTCAGTGCCAGTCGATAGCTAAAATAGCCGGTGATGACGAGCGATAGTACCACGCTTGTAAGTGCTGCTTCGAGCCCAAAGCTTCCACCCGTCAACCACCACGGGCCAGCGATTTGGGCATTGATGATGCCGTGTTGGGCGATACCCGATACGGTGACGCCATAAATCGGACCTTGGGCGATATTCCAGGCGGCATGTAGTCCGATGACGACCCACAATGAGCGTGTCAAACAAAAAAGCACCCCAAATAATAACCCGGCTTCGATGGCGATGGCAGTGCTACTCCACCAATCGGCGTTGGGATTGCCGGCATGCAAAAAACCAAAAATTAACCCTGACAGCAGAATCGCAGCCCAGCTCCCAAAAAGTTCTTCGAGCATACGCAATACGACGCCGCGGAGCAAGATTTCTTCGACAATCCCAGCCCAAATACCCACATCGATGATGTCGCGCCATGGGATATCTTGCCAGCCTTGGATGTGATAGACGCCACTGAGCGCCATGAGTGCAACGAGTGTGCTCATCATTGCTGTACCTAAAATAACGCCTTGTGCGAGTCCGCGCCAAACGGTAGTGCTGGCAAATTCACTGAGCGGACGTTGTTCTATTACTTTGACTAATACGATGTAGGCGAGGACAAACGGCATGATAGCAAACAGTGTCGCGCCTAAATATCCGAGTGATGAAGCCGTGTTGCGCATGTTGAGGTATTCACTAATGGCACTTTGGATCATTGCAAGGATGGCAAGAATAATCAGAAAAGCGATGAGCTTGACGATGGGGAAGCGAAGTATACGCCAAAAAAGTGTCATGGAGTTTCTCATCTCGATTCCTTATACTTCGTGTGCCAAAATAGGATGGAGTTGGCGTTGACTGAGGGTAGCTGGGAGTCGTGCAAGGATGAGATTGCGGATGGCGCTGGCCCAGCGATTATCGATACTCAATACGGCGCCGATTTGGCGAGATTTCGCAACAATTGTCTCGACATACGATTTACGGGCAAGTTGATACGTTTGTAACCCTGCTACGACATCGTTGAGTGTCGTGACGGTTTTGGCGAGTACCACGGCATCTTCGATGGCTTGGCAGCCTCCTTGGCCAAGGTTCGGGGTCATGGCGTGGGCAGCGTCACCGAGTAATCCGACCCGATTATCGACCCAATAGGGTAGTGTCGGCAGATCATAGATGTCGTGTTGCATGATGGCTGCACTGGCAGTTGCAGCAATAATCGCTGGTACTTGTACGCCCCAATCTGCAAATAGGCGTAAGAGATGTGTCTGGCGGTTGTTGATGTCGATGAATTGATATGCTGGTTGATTCTGAGTGGCATACCAATATATTGCATCGTTTTTGAGGGGAGCAATTCCAAATCGTTGCCCTGCACCAAGCCATTCGCCCCAACGGGCACCGACACGGTCATGATCGAAATAACAGACCCCACGCCATGCGGTATAGCCGGCATAGCGCGGGGTGATGTGGGGGAACCATTGTTGGCGAATGGCTGAATTGATGCCGTCAGCACCAATCAGCATATCAGCATGTACTACACTTCCATTACTGAGGGTCGCGGTGACTGCGTCGTGATCTTGGGTATAGTGGTTGACTGCGATGTGGTACTGAGGTGATTGTCCAAGCGCGTTGAGCAAAATATCACTGAGCATGGCGCGGTGAATCATCACGGTGGGCGCACCATAGCAGGCATCAATCGCTGCGGTATCTTCGGCGACTAGGAGCCTCCCCGTGGCCGCAAAAATCCCCCCGCTGTGGTTGCTCGTCCCGTTACTGCGGACTACGCCACCGACGCCGAGTTGGTCGAGGGCCTTGATGGCGTTGGGCCACAACGAAATTCCCGCCCCCAAGCCGCTCTGCGCCTTGGATCGTTCATAGATTGTGACGGTATGTCCACGTTGCTTGAGGGCAAGTGCGACACACAAGCCGGCGATGCCTGCACCACTAATTATGATTTCCATACCCGTCAACCCTTGTTGTTATTGGTGCAAAATCACTGATTCACCTGCCTTGAGTGAGATATTCCAGCCACTCGTATGGCACGTGGTCGCTTGATTACTGCTAGAGAGCGCAGTCCGACTGCGGATGGTGATGGAGGTGTCGTGATTCGCCGTAATCTTTGCCTGGGTTAATACACCGGTCTGCCAGGTCATATCGACTACCACGCCACCACGGGCACATAACCCTTGTACGCTCCCGTTGACCCACATTGCCGGCAAGGCAGGCAACAGTTGAATCTCGCCAGTATGACTTTGGAGCAAGAGTTCGGCAAGGGCTGCCGGTGCTCCATAGCTGCCATCGATTTGGAAGGGAGGATGGGCGCCGAGCATACTGGGGTAGGTCGAATCACGGAGCAGTCGGTAGAGTACGGCCAATGTGGTGTCTCCATCGTGGAGGCGGGCATAACAGGCGGCCACCCAGGCAGCGCTCCAGCCCGTATGACCACCACCATGCTCCATACGGGTAGCTAGGCTGGCACGCACGGCTTCGGCTAATTGTGGTGTACCTGCGGGGGTGATTTGGTCACCTGGGTAAATCCCATACAGGTGCGAAATATGACGATGGCCGAGCTCGGCTTCGGGGAAGTCGTGGCGCCATTCTTTGATGCGTCCAGTGGCATCGATTTGAGGGGCTGGTAGTCGCGGGAGGGTTTGGCGGATGGCATTGACCCAATCGGCGTCTTGCTCGCCAAGCAGGGTGGCTAGTTTGATACAGGCATCAAACAAATGGCGCATCATCGCCATGTCTGATTCACTCGAGATACTCAAGCCACACGGCTGACCATCTTCGGCCACAATAAAGACATTTTCGGGTGATGTCGACGGATTGGTGCCGAGCGAGCCATCGGGTTGGGGTTGGAGCCAATCGAGACAAAACTCGGCTGCGCCACGTAGCGCGGGGAGCGCTTGCTGGCGCGCAAAGGTGCGGTCGCCACCAAATTGGACGTGCTCCCACAAGTGAGTCGACAACCAGGCCGCCGAAAAAGGCCAGAT
>CALFIC010000101.1 GCA_937876225.1 uncultured Chloroflexota bacterium
GTGCGAATAGTGGCGAATGCATTCGCCAGCATGATTCGCCCGTACGTCCAGCTTCCAGCTCCGTCTAGTGCCATGCAGGGAGAGTGCGAATAGTGGCGAATGCATTCGCCAGCATGATTCGCCCGTACGTCCAGCTTCATACTTCATACTTCATACTTCATACTTCATACTTCATACTTCATACTTCATATGGCATAATACGACGGTGTTGTTGCTACCAAGGAAATGCCGCGATGTCGCAAAAAATCGCTTGGGGTCAATTTCTCGGCGCGCTACTGGTTTTGCCTGGCGCAGTGGTGGTGACCGCATTGGCGTTGTCCCAAAGCCGGCTTCTTCAATTATTTCCTGTAGTGTGGCAGTGGACGACCGCAACCACGACCGCCCTCGAATTCAGTGTGGCTGCCATTGTGGTGTGGGCTATCTACCGTCACGAATGGCCCGCATGGCGCTGGCGTGATGTGGGGCGGGTCTTTTTTGAGGCGCTAGCGATGATTGGATTGGCGCTGGTACCACCCTATTGGTTTGGCCAATTCACCATCGCCCAACAGTTTTATTCCAATAGTGTCATCAATGCGCTGATATTTTTGGTGCCATTGGCGGCGTGGTGTATGGCTGAAGAAGTCGTGTTACGGGTGGTACTGCTACGGATCCTTGCGCCACTGCCGACGTGGGTGCGCTATAGTAGCCTGCTGGTGCTGGCCTGCCTGGTGCAGTGGATTATCATCACGCCCCAATCCTATTATGTGATTGCCGTGATTGTGGCCGGTGAATGTGTCAGTTTGCTGAGCATGGCACTCCAACCCCACTTTGGGGTGGTGTGGGGACGACGCTGGGCTTGGCGCTGGCTGTTGATTGGGTTGCTTGGTGCCCAAAACGTCGGTCTCGCCACCGCGCTGACGAGCCCGTTGACCCCCATTGTCACCGAAGCCGCCACCATGACGATAGTGGCGGCAAGCGCTCTCACTAGCTGGTGTGTGCTCATCGGCTATACTTTTTTAGCTAATCGCAATCATCACCACGATTACCAAAATGCCGAAACATAGTCCGATGACACTCGATAAAAACCAATCGCTGTGGGTTTTGTGCATGACGTAACCTATTAATACTATAAACTGTAGTAATTAAAATATAGCACAAAAAACAGATTATTGAAACCTGTGCAACTATCGTATGTGCGGAGGCGTCTAGGCAGGGAGAGAAAAAAGTATTGGGAAGGAATGTATCATGCGAACATTTTTTAAGGTTAGTTCAATCGTCAGTGCCGTTGCTTTGTTACTCGCCTCGATTGGCTATGTCACCTATCGTTGGGCCAGCAATCAGATGACGCTCAACAACGTCTATGAATTTGGCGCTGTAGAGGATTAACTTCCACACAAAACCGCGTCCCGCTCCATTACAGAGCGGGACGCGGTTTTTTTGTAGGTGCTTATTCGATGCCGACGCTCCAGGCTGCCTCGAGGTCGTTGGGTGAGAAGCGCCGGAACGCGAGGATGGTGCTGGTTTTGGTGATGCCATCGATTTGCGAAATCTCGTCGGGGATGACCTCGGCGAGTTGTTCGTAGTCTTGTAGCCGCACAATCGCAATGATATCCCATTCGCCGGTGACACTATAGACTTCGCTGACGTGGGGCAGGCTGGCGATGGCTTGGGCTACACGCTTGATGGCGTCGGGGCGGGCTTGGATCATGGTAAATGCAGTCAACATGGGCGTTGCCTTTAGTTATGTGCGAGATTGGGCAAATCTGGCACAAATTCATAGGTGGGCTCGACTTTTTGGCGGCGCATGATACCGATGATGATGCGCCACGTTTCGTACAAGCCATTGGGGGTGTAGGGCAATTCGTGTTTGATGGCCTGGTGCATGCGCTGTAGTTTGTAGCAAGGTACGCCGGCATACATGTGGTGCTCGATGTGGTAGTTCATGTGCCAGTACAAAAACTGCACGATGGGGTTGAGGTAGATGGTGCGGGTGCACAAACGATAGTCTTCGACTTCGTCTTGGAGCCCGACGTGTTGGGTGTTGTTACACAAAAAGAGCAACACGCCGCCATAGAACGGCGCGAAGGTAATCAGCACCGGCAACATCCACCAACCGGTCACAAAGGCTTGGGCGATAATCAGGGTATGCCCCACCAACAAAATCCGAGCCCAGTTGATCATTTCACGACGCCGTGCTGGTTTGCTGTCGGGGAAGAGCGTGCGTTGCCAATCGTTTTCGAATTGACCGAGGCTCAGCTGGATCCAGCTTTTGTAGCGCTCAAACACGCCTTGGGGGTTGATGATGGCCGTGGTAAGGAAGCTTTTGAGCGTGATTTCGATGGGTAAAATCACTTCCATGTCGTCGGGTTGATGCAAGGTGTATTTGTGGTGCTCTTGGTGGCTCGCCCAAAAGTAGACGTGATTGAGACCACCGATAAAGCTCACAAACAACAAGAAAAACCGATTGATGGCCCGGGTTTTGAAGACCGTATTATGACAAAACTCGTGGAAGGCGTTGAGCAAAAAGGCGTAGACGGTGCCATGCAAAAACAAGCAGGCCAGCAACAATGGCCACGTGAAGTGGATGCTGGCATACCACGACAAGACGCCCGTGGCAGCAATAATCCCCAAATGCCCTAGTGTTTGGGCAAAGCCCCAGGCATCGCTACGCTGATTTAATTCAGCGAGGACCTCGCGGGGCAGTGGGACGCGGTACCAGTGCAACGTCGACTGCGCTATCGGTTCGCTCAATGTGTCTGACATCGTTGTCTCCGTAGTAATTAGGCGATTAACGGGGGATCTTCGGTGAAGAGAGATTTGGTTTTGTTGTCGCGCATCTCGATGACAGTCTTGCCGTCGCGTTCGACCCATACGCCACATTGTCCACCCGATTTGCTGATGCCCAGCTCGACTTCGCTGCCGTCCATGCGGAGCACGGGGTGGTAGTACTTGGCGACTTTCTCGGCTTCGCCGACGATGTAGTGGCCGATGAGTGAGCGCCGGAAGCGGTCGCTACTGGTGTTGGGGTAGCTGCCGTGGATCATTTGACCATTGAAAAAGAACATGTCGCCGGCCTTCATAATCACCGGTTTGACTTCCATCCCTTCGGGCACCGGCACCATCACATCGGTGAAGCTCTGGGTGGTGTCTGACGGCACGGTACAGAGCAACGGCAATAAATGACTGCCGGGCACGACCTGCATACAGCCGTTGGCTTCGTCGCAATCGTCGAGGGGCAACCAGGCGGCCATACAGGTGCCGGGCTGGACGCGCAGGTAGTATTGATCTTGGTGCAAGCCTTGGCCACGGGCACCTGGTGGCTTGAAATAGAGCATGGTTTGCACGGCATAGGGGGATTTGTCGAGCAGTGCCGTCATGATGGTGTTGATGCGCTCATCGAGCATCCAGTTGAGGCTTTTGCCGTCCCAGCGATGCATGTGGATCATGCGTGGGTATTGTTGGAGTGGGTCGGGGATGTTGTCGTCGCCACCAATTGGTACACCGGCAAAATCGCCTTCGTGGGCACCTTGACGACGCATCTCCATGTAGTGACTGACGAATTCAGCAATTTCCATTGGGCTGAATACCCCGCGTACGACGGTATAGCCTTCGCTGTCGAATTGGGCGCGATTGGCTTGTAATGCATCCGCAGAAAGTGTCATGCCTTAGCTCCTTTGCGTGGCAATGAAACAAATGTATAGCGCTAATTATACCTGAGTTGATGATAGATGACATTACCCGTACCACAGTGTGCGAGTGATGTCACTTATTTGTCGACGGTAAAGGTGACGGTGTATGTACCGTCAGGGCTCCCAATAACGGGCAGGCGTTTATCGAGTGCGGCATCGTAGAAGCCAATTACGAGGTGGTAGGTACCCGGTGGCAATGCGTCAACCGGTATATCTGCCATGGCAATGATGAAATCGCCGGAGCGCCACTTGCTCATCGGATAATAATCGACGGGGGGCGCATTGCGCTGGGCTATTTTATTTTGTGCATCGTCAAAGAGATGGACAAACAAAAGCGCATCGGGATTGGTTGGTGTTGATTGTACATGGAGATAGACATTGAGGAGCAACGGTGCTGCTATATTTTTTACATGCGGAATGTTGCTGAGTGGTGTCACGCTTGCACGTAAATCACCGCGGCCAATACGCACGCCGAGAATATCTGCACCAAGCGTCGTGCGCATCGGGCGCCCAATGGCCTGTAACGCCCGTCGTGCATCTGTGTAATAAATGTCGTAAGGGAAACCACTCGCACCATCTTTGTCGCCGTTGATATGGTGGTGTTTGCGGATGTATTGTGGCTTGGGTTTTGGGAACAACTTGCCGTTAATGACAATGTTCCCGATACCGCCGGCTTGCCAGAGGGCGATATCATCGTTGGTGTGTAGCCGTTTAGAGACTACCCACGGTCGCTCGGCGAGTAGTGTCGGCTCGACATCCCCCACAACAATCGCTGGCGGGGTGGTTTCTGCAATGGTTGCATCCAGCACATTGAGCGAATAGGGCTGGCTGAAGTAGGTACGAATGTTGTAGCCACTAATCATGGCCGGAAGCATCACTAATAAATAAACCGTCACCTCACATACGGTCAACCAACGGACCAATTGTGGAGCTTCTTGTTTGAGCTGTACAAATACGTTGTAGATACCAACAAAACAGATAATCACTGCCGCAGGAATAAAGAAGATAAAATTGCGTGGGTAATGGAGGTAGGATTGCAAAAAGAAACTGAGCTGGAAGAAAAACAGCAACAATGCTGCTTGGAGCGATATCTGCTGCTTGCGGATCTGTGTCAGTCCAAACACAAAGGCAACCATAATTGATGGCGTAAAGATGGTTTGTGTGAAAAATTCTAAATATAAGCCAAATGGGAAACGTCCCGAATAGCCGTTGACGATTGTGGTGTTCGTTTGGTAAAAATTTAGCTCTTCGCTGAAATCTTGCACAAACTCTTTAAAATGAATCAAAATACTAGGAGTAAAAAGAAAAAACCCAAACGCTGTAATTAATCCGCATTGCATCAAAATAGACCACAACCGAATCGACCACAACTGATCGCGTGGTGTGGTACGCCACAGGACAAAACACATGACTACAAACAACGCAATAAAATTGTATTTGGCACTCGCAGTCACACCGGCAATGAATGCAAGGAGATACAGATAACGCCGTTGTGGATGTTTTTCGTAAATTGAAGTGACATACAAAAAAGCGGTGCATCCGAGACAACTGAACACTTCGGGGGTGATAAGTCCACTAAAAGTAATATGATAGCTCGCAAAGGCGATGGTCAGGCCGGTTAACAATGCCACCCAGCGCGGCAGCATGCGTGCCGCCCAGTGATAAGCGATGACTACCGTGGCAGATCCTAGGGCGATATAGAAAGTACGGACAGCAATAAACGGAGTAATCGGCGTCGTAATGCGATCGGAGGCAACAGGTAAAATGCTCCAATCGAAGCCGTGAATCTTGCTGTCGATCATGATCGCAAACACCGCAGTGTAGAAATTGAGATGTGGCCGCAAAAAACTCAGTGGAAACCAAATATGTTCGCGTAATCCTTTGTACGCTAAATTCATGACATATGACTCATCGAAATATGGAATATAGGGCAGTGCAAAATATACGGTTGGGATACGCATCCAATAGGCAACACTAAATACGAATAGGCTGATACAAATCGTGACAAATGTTGCCGAGGAAAGTGTATGCGCTTTAATAAATTGCCATATGCGCATCATGAGCGATAGTGAATTCATAAGCTGATGTTATCCCACACTATGTGGCGTAAACACAATGTACATATTGTGAATATGACTGTTCGATATCTACACCAACTGAACGTGTCACAAAACAATACCCACTAAAGAAAATGGCCGTTGTATCGTCGCCGAAAATTGATACACCGACGAAATTACCTGCGTGCGCACCTTGACGAGGCATTCTACGACGGCTACCCTGTACTGTTGAATTGAGGCCGATTGGCTTGCGATGTGTGAAGGTAAACGATATTCCGCGATGTGTTGCATTATCATCAGAATTTAGCGTGTAATTATTGTATCATATAAATAATATATGCTGTATTACTATTTCAAAAGTGACATGATATTATCACTACCTGTATTCGTCTGCGCTAGCAACAAATACACGAATTGTGTACTGCACAGGCCCGCGAAACACCCAACACACATATGTGTGCATACGTGGTTTTTGCGCTATATAGCGATGTTTTTCGTAGTGAAATTGAGTTGGAGTACGTATTTTTATGGATAGTCAGACGATTCGCCAACAAAATCAACGCTCGTGGGATGCCGTCGTGCCGGCCCATGTCAGCCATCATCACGATGTGCCCGGCTTCTTGCGGGCTGGCGGCAGTTCCCTTTTTGCCGAAGAACAAGCCTTGCTGGGTGATATTACCGGCCTAAACCTGGCCCACCTGCTCTGCAATGCTGGGCTCGATACCTTGAGCCTCGCCAATCGTGGTGCCCACGTGACGGGCGTCGACATCAGTGGTGTGGCGATTGCCCAAGCCCAAACCTGGGCGCACGACAGCGGGATTGCCGCCACCTTTATCCAATCAGACGTTTATGAATGGCTAGCGACCACCGACAGCCGCTATGACCGCGTCTATTGCGGGTATGGCGTGTTGTGTTGGCTCAACGATTTGACCACCTGGGCCCAAGGTATCGCACGGGTGCTGGCGCCGGGCGGGCGCTTTGTGCTGATGGAGTTTCACCCCACCTCCAACATGTTTGATGGTCAATGGCAGTTGCACCGCGATTACCCGCATGGCGGTCGCCAACTCGATTTGCACGGCATCGACGATTATGTAGCGGGGTCGGGGGGCGGGTTGACACCGTCAGGCTATGCCCCTGGTGTGGCGAAATTTGTGAATCCCGAGCCGTGCCATTTGTTTCAGTGGAGCGTGGGCGAGGTGGTGACGGCGTTGGCACAGGCCGGACTCACCATCATGCGCCTCGAAGAGTATTTGTTTTGTAATGGCGAAAAACCCTTTGCCGATATGGTGCCCAGCACGCAACGGCGCATGGTCGCTCCCCCCCACATCCCCAAAATCCCCTTGTTGTATGGCATTGCCGCCCACAAAGGAGCAGAATGATGGACCGGATTGTCTTGTCGGGCATGCAGTTTTTTGGCTATCATGGCACCCGCCCCGAAGAAACAACTCTTGGCCAGCGCTTCGAGGTCGATGTCACTGTGGGGATCGATTTGCAACCAGCAGCCGCGGCCGATGATTTGACGTTGGGCGTCGATTATGCGCGCTTTCACGATATCGCCCGCGCCGTGGTGACTGGTCCGCCGCTCAAATTAACCGAGGCGGTGGCCGAACGCATCGCCCAGCAGATTTTGGCGGCCGAACCGGCGGTGCAGTGGGTCGAAGTACAAGTGCACAAACCATTTGTGCGTTTGGGCGACACCGTACTCAAAGGCTCGACGGTGATTATCGAGCGCCGGCGATGATCCGCCCTACCGTCACCCTGGCCTATGCCCAAACCCTCGATGGCCGGATTGCGGCCCGCGATGGCTCGTCGCGCTGGATTAGTGGCGCCGAGTCGCTGGCGCGCACCCACCAGCTCCGGGCTAGTCACGACGCTATTATGGTGGGAATTGGTACCGTGCTCCACGACGATCCGCGCCTGACGGTGCGCCTCGCCACCGGTCGTGACCCGGTGCGGGTGGTGATCGACCGTACGTTGCGTACCCCCGTGACCGCCGCTGTACTCCGTGATGGTGCCGGGGTGGGGACGTGGATTGTCTGTGCCGAAAATGCGCCGCTGGCACAGCGTGACGCCCTGTGCGCAACAGGCGCTACATTGATACCGGTGCCCGAAGATGCCAACCAACACCTCGATTTGGCGGCGACATTGCAACTACTGGCTGCCCGTGGCATCGACTCGGTGATGCTCGAAGGGGGCAGTCGACTGATTACCAGCATGCTGACAGCTCAACTGATTGACCGCGTCGCCATTACCGTGGCCCCCAAATTGTTGGGGGCGGGGGTGGCGGTGTTTGGGGATATTGGGATCGCTAGTATGGCCCATGCGTTGCAACTGCACAATCCGGTGTATACCCCGTGTGGTGCGGATATTTGGATCGAAGCCGAGGTCCGCTATGTCCACTGATGCCCAGGCCATTTGGATGACGGGCATGCGCCAAATTACGGTGCGTGCCGAAGAACTCCCCACCCTCGCCGCCGACGCTGTTGCGGTGACGGCCCTGCGCTCGGCCATCAGTCATGGCACCGAGATGCTGGTCTATCGGGGCCAAGTACCTGCTGATTTGGCGCTCGATTTACCGACCCTCGCCGGCAGTTTCGCCTTCCCCATCAAATACGGTTATGCGTTGGTGGGCGAGGTCACGGCGTGTGGGGCGGCGGTCACGAGTCACCAAGTGGGCGACAGGGTATTCGTGTTGCACCCCCACCAGACCCACCTACAGGTGTCGGCTGCCCAAGCCAAACGCATCCCGGTCGGGATTGCGCCGACGACGGCGGTGCTGGCGGCCAACATGGAAACGGCCATCAACATCGTCCACGACCTACGCCCTGCCTTCGGCGATGTGGTGGTGGTGGTGGGATTAGGCGTGGTAGGCTTGTTGGTAACATGGTTGTTGGCCCGCCAACAACTTGCCAACCTGATTGGCGTCGATCCAATTGCGGAGCGGCGCACGCTGGCTCAACAACTAGGCGCTAATGCTGTCTGTGCCCCTGCCGATGCCGCCGCGGTGGTAGCCGAAGCGACTCATGGCCGCGGTGCCGACGGGGTGATTGAAGTGAGTGGCAATCCGGCGGCGCTGGCGGGTGCCGTTGCCGTGGCGGGATTTGAAGCACAGGTGGTGGTGGCGTCATGGTATGGCACCAAAGCGGTGACGCTCGATTTGGGCAGTCACTTTCACCGCAGTCGCATCCGCTTGCGGGCCTCGCAAGTGGGGCATTTGGCACCTGATTTGTTGCCGCGCTGGGATTATGCCCGGCGCATGGATGTGGTCTGGCGCCAGTTGGCGCAATTCCCGGCTCAGCTGTTGATTAGCCACCACTATCATTTCAGCGACGCGCCCCAGGCCTACGCAGTGGTGGATGGGGGCGGGGCCGATGTGGTCCAAGTAGTGTTGCATTATGGAGAAAGGTCTGACGATGTATGAAATAGGCGTGGTATCCCAATTCGAAGCAGCCCATCGTTTGGTTGGTGATTTTGGTCCGGCACAACGCATGCATGGACATACCTACCGCGTCGAAGTGAGCGTGCAGGGCGCCGCCCTCGCCGCCGATGGCACGCTGGTCGACATCAGCCTGATTCAGGCCCGCCTCGGTGATGTGGTAGGGCGCTTGCACTATCAAAACCTCGACGAGGTGCCGGGGTTGATTGGCCGCAACACTACTGCCGAAGTGGTGGCGGATTTTATTTGGGATGAATTGGCCAGCGTGCTCCACCAGCGCGGTTTGACGCAGTTGCGGGTGGCAGTATGGGAATCGCCCCAAGCTTGGGCCGCCATCACCAAGGAGTTGGTGCCATGAAAATCGTCATGATTACTGTCGGCAATCCCGATCGTATGACCGGTGGCTACCTCTACCACAAACAGGTCTATGCGATTTTGGCGCAAATGGAGGTGCCCATCAGCGAAATCATTGTGGCGGAGGCCGATGCCGCCGCCCAACGTGCTGCGGTCATCACCCTCAACCCCAGTGATTACGACATTATCATGATTGATGCACTCGCACGTATCGCCGTGGCGCCCTATGTAAAAACGTGGTGTGCCCACACCAAAGTGATTGCCATGGTGCACGAGCTGCCGTCGCTAGCCAGTGGTGGCGTAGAAAATGAATTTGAGCAACTGTTGATTGAATCGGCGCATGTCTGTATCGCCGTTAGTCGCGAAGGGCGGGCGCGTTTGCTCGAGCGCTACGTAGAGGCGTGTCGGATTGTGGTGGCCAATCCGGGCTGTGACCGCTTGGGTGTGCCGATTCACCGTGCGCCAGCGCATGTGCTTGGCGAGGGCGCTGCTATGTGTGTGGCGCAGTGGATTCCCCGCAAAGGCATCGACGCCGTGTTGCGTGCCTGGGAAATCGGCGGGTTTCGCACCATGGCGCTACAGTTTTATGGCGAAACTACGGCTGATCCCGAATATACCGCCCAAATCTGGCAGCAAATCAACGATTTGCGAGCCAAAGGCTTTATCATCGAGGTGCTCGGCAGCGTCAGCGACGCGCAATTACGCCGTGCCTATGCCGAAAACCGCTTTATGATTTTTCCATCACGCTTTGAAGGCTATGGCATGGCCTTCGCCGAAGCGATTTGGGCAGGGATGCCGGTGATTGGCTACCACATCCCCACCGTCGCCGGGATTGTGCGCGGTGCTGGCCATTTGGTGGCGGTCGATGATATTACCCAACTGGCGTGGAAAATAGAATATCTCGGTGGTGATGATTTAGCGATTTATTATGCTTGGGAAAAAGTAATGACCCGCCGTAATATGTTGCCCCGCTGGCAAAACACCGCTTTTGCCTGGCTCGATGCCTTTGCGCTGGCGTTCGATTCGCAATTGATCGATTATCCGGTGCGCGACTACGTGATTTAGGGGAGTTCGTCGGTCAACAAATGCCCCATACGGATTTTTTTGGTTTGCATATAGTCGTGGTTGACGCTGTTGGCCACCATTTGAATTGCTTCGCGACTGACGACCTGGATGCCGTTGTTGACCAACGCCGTGATTTTGCTGGGGTTGTTGGTGAGCAGGCGCACCTGGGTGATCCCAAAGTACTGGAGCATTTGCATGGCTAGCGTATAATCGCGCATGTCGTCGGGGAGCCCGAGGGCGCGGTTGGCATCGACGGTGTCGAGGCCGGTTTCTTGCAGGGCATAGGCTTTGATTTTGTTGACCAGGCCAATCCCGCGCCCTTCTTGGCGCAGGTACAACAACATGCCACAGCCATCGGCGTGGATGCGTTGTAGAGCGGCTTCGAGTTGTTCGCCACAGTCACATTTTTGTGAGCCAAACACATCGCCGGTTAGACACTCGGAGTGCAGGCGGATGAGTGGGGCTTGGGTGGTAATATCGCCAACCCATAACGCCACGTTGTCACCAGCAAATACGGCCAGCTGGAAGACGCCGTGGCGAGTGGGCAGGGTAGTTTGTGCGAGTGGGGTGATTGGTTGCATGATGAAACGTCCTCGACGGTAATATTTTCTTTTTCATCATGTAGTACGGATTGAGTGCTACGACTGGATGTCTATCGCCCCACTAGCGGCATCCAAGGCCTTGAGCATAATCTCGGTGGGTTGGGCGCCCGAGACGGCAAATCGTTGATTAAAAATAAAAAAGGGCACGCCGCTGATGTAATGCAATCATGAATGTCCAATATGATTTGATTAAACACAAATCATATTGGACGTTTATTTCGCGTATTAGCGCGGTGATTTAGTCCATTTACGGAATAGCCAGATAGTAGATACAGCTTGTTGACATTACAATTGCTACACTGTCATCTTCAGCTCGATATGTTTTTTCATCTGTGTAAAGTTTATATGTGACGGTAATAGAATCTTTGTAGTTTTGTTGATCGTCTTTTGATGTGTAGTAAACATCCATCTGAAAATCTTTCTTGTTACCATATAGTTCCCCTGAATATTTCACATCATTTATTATTCTATTGTATTCATTTTCAAAAAATGTTTGAATGGCACGACTTACTTGATTTCTCGTGACTTTACCGACTAAAGTGAATGGGTTAATTTGTTTCATACACATGAGTGAATCTAAGCGATCTTTCGTTTTGGATAAATCGGCAATTTCTTGGGTTTGGGTTTGTATTTTAGTATTGGCATCAAGTAATTCTGTTTTTGTGCTCGAAATAGTATCATTCAGGGTTTTGATCTGCGATGATTTTTCCTCCACTTGTTTATTTAAGCCACTTAATTTAAGGTCAAATGCCTGATTTTTTTGATAGAGGGTGAAACCATAGTATCCGACACCACAATTTGCAATCACACTAAACGCACACAAGATACTCACCAGAATTAATGCAATTCGCATAGAAATCACCTATCTAGATTAACGATATTACAAGACCAATACATGCAAAACCAACAAGCAAAGCTGTTGCATATATGATTGAAATATGAGCTCAATCATATATGCAACAGCCATTCAATAGTTACTGGAAATTATCTTTATAGTTGACGACGTACGGACCTCTATCATAACCAAAGATAACTAATCGATTGTCTTTGAGTATAACGTTTTGCCATACGACAGCCCCGTTTACGCGAAAATCAACAGTATAATTGTTGTCATAAATGTCAACATAGTAACCTTTAATCTCGCCACTTTCGGCTTTAGAGATGTTGTCACTGCTATCAACATAATAAGCCCATTCATTTTTACCAGCAGGCGATACCTCAAATTTTGTCACTGCCGATCCAATATTGAATTGTACGAACACTACAATAGTTGCAGTTTTGACAGGTGTTGTCGTTGCAGTGGTTGTATCTGGAGCAGTCGTGGTTGTCGTATTTGAGGTATTACTCCCAGATTGAGATAAGAATTCATTTCCTAACAAACCCAATAATACCTTGTATGGTTCAGGTTTATCCTCATGGTATTCAAATCGGGCGCGTTCAAAAATCTGCACTTCAACTTTTTGACCCTCTAAATTCCAAAGCATGTTGTAAGATAGCGGTAATCCAAAAAGTGCAAGACTTTCTGCTTCAGATATGTTGCTATTCCCATCAAGTTGCAGGCCATGAGTTTTCCAATAATAAAGAAAAGCTCCACATACGAATTGTCTGGTTTCGGGAAACCATTTACAATACCTGCTATCTTTTAGCAAACTACCGTCTGAATATGAAGCGGTATTATAGTCTATTTTCTCACGTACATCAGACGTTTCTGCCCCAAATACATCCATCATATTTAAGGCACCAACGCGGCCTATTAAGACGTCATAGGGATAATTATTTTCTGGATGTAATTCGAGGCGATTACGTTCGAAATTTTGCGCCATGAATATTTTACCTTCAATATTTGTTGCTTGAAGGCTCGATGTAGGGAATCCAAATACTGGTAATCCACCATTGAGTTCCCAGTATGCCCGAATCCGGCCGTTGATACAAAAGCCCGTTTCTGCAAAACAACGATCGCTACTCGCCGCCTGCGTTGCAGTGCTAGGTACGAAAATTAGTGAACACAGGATCATAAACGCAATTGTAAGCGATTTGTACACAGTATTCTCCTGTAATTCTATATTGGCTGATAACGTTATTATGGTACAACATAATAAAATGCGTATTACGTAATTTTAGATTACAAAATGATGACAAAACCCTCTTGTGTAATTATCAAGAGGGTTTAGCGTTATTTAAAAAGTATGAAATTTTGTGCTACGACTGGATGTCTATCGCCCCACTAGCGGCATCCAAGGCCTTGAGCATAATCTCGGTGGGTTGGGCGCCCGAGACGGCAAATCGTTGATTAAAAATAAAAAAGGGCACGCCACTGATGTTGAGGCGTTGGGCGGTGGCCATCGACTGATCGACGTCGGCGCTATAGTCGTCGCTGGTCAAGGTAGCGGCGACGCGGTCGGCGGGTAAGCCGGCGCCCACCGCTAGGCTAGTCAAGGCTTGGTGGTCGTTGAGGTCGACACCATCGCGGAAGTAGGCGTTGTAGAGCGCTGTCGCCAGCGGCCAGGTCTGCTCGTATTCGCTGGCGAGCAACAGCAGGCGGTGGCAGTCGCGGGTATTGGCGGCGGTCGCCACGTTGTCATAATCAAAAGTGATGCCTTCGCTAGCGGCCACGCTGGTGACATGCCCAAAGATTTCTTTGGCCTTGGCTGCGCCACCAAAGCGTTGCACGGCGTAATCGGCCCAACGCACACCGGCGGGTTGGCTGGGGTTAAGCATGTAGGGGTGCCAGGTGCGGGTGACGGTCAGTTCGGGGCGTTGCGCCAAGGCTTTTTCGAGGCGTACGCCACCGATGACGCACCACGGGCAGACGATATCACTAAAAATGTCAATGGTAATGGTGGTGTCGCTCATGATTCTTCCACTTCTGTACAAAACAAATAGTCACGTCGTATGATAATAACATAGCAGATACCAAGAGGTGAATAGATGCGACTCGTGTTGTATGGCTTGGTCATTCTACTGGCCAGTACCGGATTTTCGTTGCTGTGTTGGTGGCTGTGGTTGCGGTGGCGTCGCTCTGCAACCGAGTCACCGATGCATGCGCGCCACCGCGACTATCTAGCGCTCCCTACCTTATTGAACCCAACGGAGCAGCAGTTGGCGGTGCTGCTGCGTGATATTTTGCCGATGGGATATGGCTATACGGCGCAGATGGCCGTCAATCGCTTGGTCACGGTGCGTCATTTGCGTCGGGGGCAGGTATGGCGTGATCCGCGTTGGAATCGTATCGCTCACAAATCGCTCGATTTCGTGATTATCCGCAGCGCCGACACCCAACCAGTGTTGGCCATCAGCCTTACCGATTCACCCGACGCAGTGCTTGATCCAGTGCTCCGTGAAGTAGGCTTGCCGTTGGTGTATATCGCACCGCGACAAATACCGAGCCGTGACGCACTCCAACGCCAAATCGTGCCGTTGTTGGGACGTGGGTAGGAAGGAAAAATACTGCATGAACACAACAATGATGCTGGTGTTTTTGCTTTTGGTAATCTTGAGTGCGATTATCGCCGGGGCGCGCCGCCGGCAGCGGCGTGGGCGTACGTCCGCATCACAACCACAAGCGCGCCGTAGTCGTTTTGCTCAAGTATGGAATGCGACTGGCACCCCACCTCGCCATTATGATGTGGTGGCGATGGTGTTGACCCCGACCGAGCAACAATTTGCTCGGGTACTCGCCGAAGCCTTGCCGTCAGGATATACCGTGATGGTGCAGGTGGCGCTCCAGCGGGTGGTGACGGTGCGTAATCCGCGCCGTGGGCAGCCGTGGCGCGACAAACGGTGGAATCAGATTTCTCAGAAATCACTTGATTTTGTCATCGTCCGTAGCGCCGATAGCAAAATCATCCTGGCAATCGAACTCGATGACGCTACCCACCTCCAAGCCAATCGCATCGCACGTGACGAACTGCTCGATACCATCATGGCTGATGCGGGAGTATGGTTGTTGCATGTACCGGTTCGCGCACACTATGACCGACACGCCTTGCAAATGCAGTTATTGGGGTATTTGGCACAATAAAAAGTGGACCTGTGCCTGGCTAGGCTATAATCAATCTCATCGATAGATACGCAAAGGATGGCACTATGAACCTGCCTGATTTTCGACCTCGGCCCCAACTAGTCACCAAACAAACCACGATTACCCGGCCACGCTTCCCCGTTATCGATGCCCATAATCACCTGGCAGAATTTGGTGGTGGCTGGGATAAAAAACCACTTGCCCAACTCCTCGACGTGCTCGACCGCGCCGAAGTGCGCCACTTCATTGACCTCGATGGCGGTTGGGGCGAAGAAATCCTCGATAATCACCTCGAATTATTTGCCCAACGCGCTCCCGACCGCATCCGCGTCTTTGGCGGCGTCGATTGGTCACAATGGGCTCGCCACGGCGATGAATTTGGCTTTTGGGCAGCTGAACGCTTCCAAGCCCAAGTCGCGCGCGGTGCCACTGGCCTCAAAATCTGGAAGCCGTTTGGGTTGCATGTGCGCGACCAACACAACCGCCTCGTGGCCGTCGACGATACGCGCCTCGACCCGCTGTGGGCCATGGCTGGTCAACTCAATGTGCCGGTGCTGGTGCATGTGGCCGACCCGGTTGCGTTTTTTGACCCCATCGATGCCAGCAACGAGCGCTGGGAAGAGCTCCACGCCCACCCCGATTGGCAATTCCCCAGCCCACCCTTCCCGGCCTTTTTGCAGATCCTCGAAGCCTTCAAGCGCACCACCCAACGCCACCCCGGCACCGATTTTGTGATTGCGCATGTGGGTTGCTATGCCGAAAACCTCGGTTGGGTGGCGCAATGGCTCGACGATTGCCCCAACGTCTACATCGATTTCAGCGCCCGTATCGCTGAAGTGGGGCGGCAACCCTATAGCGCTCGCAAGTTTTTCATCCACTATGCCGACCGGATTTTGTTTGGCACTGACATGCCTGCTGATTTGGCGACCTACCAGTTGTATTACCGCTTCCTCGAAACTGACGACGAATACTTCCCCTATCACCTCGGTGATGTGCCCCCCCAAGGGCGCTGGAATATTTATGGGCTCTATTTGCCTGACGACGTGTTGCGCAAAATTTATTACCAAAACGCCGAACAGGTCATGCTACGCCTACCCAAAGGAGTCTAACCATGCGTGCTGTTGTATTTGATGAGACGTTGCGCCTCGCTGCCAATCAGCCGATGCCTACGCCACCGGCCAATGAAGCCTTGGTCAAAGTCCAGATGGCCGGTATTTGCAATACCGACATCGAAATTACCCGCGGCTATAAAGGCTTCACGGGCATCCTCGGTCACGAATTCGTGGGCACGGTGGTGACTTGTGCTGATGCGCAGTGGCTCGGCAAACGCGTGGTCGGCGAAATCAACGCCGCCTGTCGGGTCTGCCCCACCTGTCGCATGGGCGATGATCCGCACTGTCCCAACCGCACCACGCTGGGGATTTTTAATCGCCCCGGTGCCATGGCCGAGTTTGTGCGCATCCCCATCGATTGTCTGCACCATGTACCCGACGACGTCAGCGATCGCCAAGCGGTGTTTACTGAGCCCCTCGCTGCCGCCCTCGAAATCATCCAACAGACCCATTTGCGCCCTACTGACCGCGTCGCGATTGTGGGCGACGGCAAATTGGGCCTGCTCATCGCCCAAGTGTTGCGCTTGCCAGGCTGTGACGTGACGGTGGTGGGGCGCCATCCCGAGCGCTGGGAATTGCTCCATCGCCAAAAAATTACCACCGTGGCGAGTAACGACGCCCACGGCTGGTACGACGTGGTAGTCGATGTCACCGGCAATCCCGATGGCCTCAAAACCGCCCGCAGCCTAGTGCGCCCCCGTGGGCGGCTGGTGATGAAAAGCACTGTGGCCGCCGAAACTCAGCTCGATTTGACCATGCTGGTGGTCGACGAAATCCAGCTGATTGGTTCGCGCTGTGGCCCGTTTGCCGCCGCCTTGCGTCTGTTGCAACGGGGCCTCATCGACACCGAGACCTTGATTCATGCCACCTATCCCCTCGCCGACGCCATGCCAGCCTTTACGGCCAGCCACAAAGCGCTCAAGGTGTTGTTGCAGATGTAACGTGTGGCGCTATTTTGGCCATATGAAAGGAAGAAAAATCATGTCACTTGCTGATCAAAAAGCGCATTTGTCACCCGTTTGGGCCCGCTACAACGACATCATCGTTGACCGCGGCGAAGGGGTGATGTTGTATGGCGACGATGGTCGCGCCTACTACGATTTCACCTGTGGGATTGGCGTCACCAATACCGGCCACTGCCACCCCCGCGTGGTGGCGGCGATTCGCGAGCAAGCTGGCTTGCTGTTGCACGGTCAAGCTAACATCGTTTATCACAAACCGATGTTGCGCTTGGTAGAGGGCTTGCGCCAGGTTGTGCCGTCAGGTATTGACGCATTTTTCTTTAGTAATAGTGGGGCCGAAGCAGTCGAAGGTGCCCTCAAACTCGCCCGTCACGCCACCGGGCGCACCGACGTGATTGTGTTCGACGGTGGTTTCCATGGTCGTACCGCCGGCACCATGGCCCTTACCACCAGCAAAGGCAAATACCGCAGTGGCTATGCGCCGTTGCCGTCTGGGGTGCATGTGGCGCCCTATGCCTACTGTTACAACTGTGCCATCGCCAAAGCGGCCGGCCGCAATACGGCCGAAATGTCGGCAGGGGCACCAGCCGATAGTGGCTGTTGTGGCGATCCGCTCCGGCGCGTCGAACATATTTTGCATGCCAACACCACCCCTGACGATGTGGCAGCGATTTTGATCGAGCCAGTATTGGGCGAAGGGGGCTATGTGATGCCGCCGGCCTCGTTTATCCGCGGGTTGCGGGCGATTTGTGACAAGTACGGCATCATGTTGATTGCCGACGAAGTCCAGACCGGCTTTGGGCGCACGGGTAAGTTTTTTGCGATGGAACACTACGGCGTGACTGCGGATATCATCGTAGCCGCCAAAGGGTTGGCCTCGGGCTTGCCGTTGTCGGCCGTGATGACCCGCCAAGAGATCATGCAAAAATGGCATGCCGGCACGCATGGTGGCACCTATGGTGGCAACGCCTTGGCGTGTGCGGCAGCGGTGGCGACCCTCGACGTGATTATCGAAGAGCGGTTGGTCGAAAACGCGGCTGCCATGGGTGCAGTGCTCAAGGGTGAATTGAGCGAATTGCAACAAAACAACCCCTTGATTGGGGATGTGCGTGGGGCTGGTTTGATGATTGGGGTGGAATTAATCGACGAGGCGGGGGCGCCGAATGCGGCCTTGGCCAAACGGACGATTGCCGCCTGCCGCGAAATGGGCTTGCTGGTGATTACCTGTGGCACGTATGACAACGTGGTGCGCTTCATCCCACCCTTGGTGGTCAATGATGATCAGATTCATACGGCGGTGGGGATTTTCCGGCAGGCGTTGGTGTAGACTCCGGCGTCATTCCATGGTTGATCCGGGTGCGAGGCATGCCTCACACGTACGTGCGAGGGCATGCCTCGCACGTACGATTGTGGGCAACCGGTGTGGAATCTCCGTGGCGTGCTATAGGATGATGGGTGCCATGGAATGACGGGCGCCATGCAATGACGCCCTTTTACAGCCCGCGTTCGCGTTTGATCAAGGCCAGGTCGGCATCGACCATCATGGTGACCAATTGCTCAAACGACACTTCGCGGCTCCAGCCCAATTGTTGTTTGGCTTTGCTGGGGTCGCCGACCAACAAGTCGACTTCGGCCGGGCGATAGAAGCGCTCGTCGATGACGACGTGGTCGGTGTAATCGAGGCCTACATGGCCAAAGGCGATTTCGCAGAAGCGGCGCACCGAGTAGGTCTCGCCGGTTGACACGACATAATCGTCAGGTGAGGCTTGTTGGAGCATCAAATACATCGCCCGCACATAGTCTTTGGCGAAGCCCCAGTCGCGCTTGGCGTCCAGATTGCCGAGGCGCAATTCTTTGTCGATGCCCAACTTGATGCGGGCCACCCCGTTGGTGATTTTGCGAGTTACAAATTCGAGGCCGCGGCGGGGGCTTTCGTGGTTAAACAAAATTCCGCTACAGGCATACATGTCGTAGCTTTCGCGGTAATTGACCGTAATCCAGTGTCCATATAATTTGGCCACACCGTAGGGCGAGCGTGGGTAAAAAGGCGTGCTTTCGCTTTGGGGTACGGCCTGTACCTTGCCAAACATTTCGGATGAACTAGCCTGATAAAACCGGATGCCGGGATCCACCACCCGGATTGCATCGAGCATGCGGGTCACGCCGAGCCCGGTCACTTCACCAGTAAAAACTGGCTGGCTGAACGACGTCTGCACAAAGCTTTGGGCGGCGAGGTTGTAGACTTCGCTGGGGCGATGTTCGCGCAACATGTTGATGAGCGACACTTCGTCGAGCAAATCGGCGGTGGCAAAGGTGATGTCGTCTTGGATGTGGCGGATGCGCTCGAAGTTGACGGTGCTGGAGCGGCGGATCATGCCGATAACTTCGTAACCGAGTTCGAGCAGGTATTCGGCCAGATATGAGCCGTCTTGACCGGTGATACCGGTAATCAAGGCACGTTTGCGGGTCATCTTTTTTCCTTTGGTACACGTACAATGCTGTATTGTGTTATACCATGAAGCGTAGTATTTTTCTGCTAAGTCAATTAGCGCTGAAATGATAGTTGTATGACGAGTGACGCCGAATCCTTTGGTAAACGCATCGCCCGCCTGCGCCAACAGCGCGGCTGGACCCAAGAACGCTTGGCCGAACGCCTGGCGGTGTCGCGAGTGGCAGTGTCACACATCGAAATGGGTCTGAGCATCCCGAGCGAACGCACGGTGGTGCTACTTGCCGGCCTGTTCGATACCGAGCCGCACCTGCTGGTGGCGGGGAGCAATTACCCTCACGCCAAACGTGATCGCTTGCCCAGTGTGGCCAGCCGCTATACCGCCGCCGAACAGTTGCGGGCGGTGCTGGCTGCTGATTTGGCGTGGCTCGACGCCGGCTTCACGCGCCCTGACCTGCGCCCCCAGTGGCTGACTCGCCTCTATGCCGCCATGCATGAATGCCAAGACTCCCACGAGCTGGCCATTTTGCGCGAGCTCGAGGCCCTGGTGGTGAAAAAGATGGTGTGATGGCAGGGCGCCATGCAATGACGGGCGCCATGGAATGACGGGGGCGCCATGGAATGACGGGGGCGCCATGGAATGACGCCTCTAATGCTCGGGGCGCTCGGCCAGCCAATCGGCCATGGTCGCGACCCGCTCGGGGTGCGCTTGCGAGCGCGCCAAAAAGCCCACGCCGTGCTGGGGCATCGGGTCTTGGTCGGTAGGTTGATAACGCAAATCGACGCTCCAGCGCACGTGATTGGAATTGTTGGGGGTGCTCATGTGCACGCAACGATCGTTGAACAAAATCGCCGTGCCCGCACTCACCGGCAATGGCACCGCCGCGCGCTTGGCTTTGACCAATAGCTCGCCCGAAATTTCGTAATAGCCCGTGCCCGAATAGTCTTCTTGATGAAAATCGTACACTTGGGCTTTGTGCGTGCGCGGCCACACCTGCAAACAGCCATTTTCCAGCGTGGCATCAACCAACGGAATCCAGACCGTAATCACCGGGTTAGAGTTGGCATCGGGCCAATAACTTTTGTCTTGGTGCCACGGCACCGCACCAGCCGCCACTTTGGGGACTTTGGGGCGCACGTTATAGACTGGGTTGGCAAAAATTTCGGGACCGATGAGTGACTCGACCGCATTGAGGATTTTGGGATTGGTCATCAGTTCAAAATAGCCTGGGATGCGGTCGCGCCAACTGCGCCCGTATTTGAGGAACTCGGCGTCGGTCAGATGCCCAAATATTTTGGCCAAACGTAGTTCAAATGATTCATCAACATATGTGTTTGTAATCAGACCATCAGCGGCGAGTTCGTCAGCAATTTGGTCTACTTTGGTGCGCATGGCCTGACGGGCGGGCTCGAGCTCGGCGTCACTGAGTAGGGCAGGCAAGATGGCGTAACCTTCACGGTCATAGAAGGCTTTGGTGGCGTCATCAAGGGTGCCAATTTCGGTGGCAACATGGAACGGCAGTGGGGTGCGGTAGGTCATCATCGACTCCTACAGAATTATTTGGTAGCACGAATGTTAATCGTATCATAACATAGATTACCTATGACACGATATTGCGCGTATCAATAGACTAAAAGCCACATTCAGGTTAGAATGAAGTAAGGAACAACCATCGCGCTGTTTTCGTCTGTTGTGTATCTCATTGCGGCACAGACACGCGATAATGCCGGATTACCGGCAACTGCTGCTCAAGGGTATGTATTTCATATCACAATAAAAAGGAAGTATCCCCATGTCGATGTCGCGTCGCGAATTAAATCGCCTGCTGGTCTATGGGTTTGGCAGTGCCCTACTCGCTGCCTGTGGCAACGAAGGCAGTATCATCGGTGACGAACCGCTCCGTGGTGCAGCGGCCACCGCCACCCGTAGTAAAACCATGACCCCGAGCAAGACCCTCACCCCCAGCAAAACCCGAACCGGTACCCGCACTGCGACCGCCAGCAAGACCCAGACTGCCAGCAAAACCCAGACTGCCAGCAAAACCCTCACCCCCAGCAAAACCCTCACTCCGAGTGTCACCGCCCAAGCGCTCGAAGCGCTAGGGTTTGAGTATTTCCCCGATTTGGTGAGTACCCACAAAGACGACACCTATTTGTATGTCGAGTCACGTGGCCTGCCGCGCCACAACATGATGGTGGGGATTACAAGCTGGCAACGGCAGGTACCGTTGGCGCAACCCTACTATGGCAGCAAGGCGTGGCAGATTCCGTTGCACCCTACCCCCGCCGTCAATCCCATTTCGGCCCGCAATGCCTTGTACAGCGGGGCGATTGCCCTCGCCGTCAACGGCGTACCGATTTTCAATGCGCTCAACAATCGTGGTGACGATGCCTTTTTGGCGGGTGAACTCGACCAGTGGGGTGGTCACGCCGGCAAAGCCGACGACTACCACTACCACATCGCCCCGTTGCACCTGCAAGCCCTCATCGGGGCCGACAAACCAATCGCCTACGCCCTCGATGGCTATGCCATCTATGGGTTACTCGAAGTCGACGGGAGCAAGCCCACCGGACTCGACAGCTTTAATGGGCATATCGGGCCCAACGGAATCTATCACTACCATGCATCAAACACCTACCCCTATATCAACGGCGGGATGTATGGCAAGGTGACGGTGGTGAGTGACCAAATCGACCCGCAACCCATCCTCAAACCGGTGCGTACTCCCCAAGACCCACTCGCCGGCGCCGTCATCACCGGATTTGAGCGGGCTAGTGCCACGCAGTATAGCCTGACTTACACCCTTAATGGGGCAACCTATAGCGTGTCATACACGCAAAATTCATCGACGGTGGCGATGCACTTCCACGATCAAGATGGCGACCGCGATGTGTCGTATACCCTGCAATCTGACCAGATTCCGGCTACACCATTGCCCACCGTGGCCACGACGACCCAACCTACTAGCGCCAGCCAAGCGACCGCCACCAAAACGGCGACCAAATCAGCCACACCGGTGGCAGCCACCGCCACGCCTGTCGCTAGCACTGGCACGTTTACGCTGAGTAGCTCGGCCGTGGCCAACGGCGGCGCCTTGCCGGTGACCTATACCTGTGATGGCGCATCACAATCACCGCCGCTGGCCTGGAGCAATACCCCTGCCGGCACCAAGAGCTTTGCGCTCATCATGCACCATGTGGCGCCAGATACTACCCATTGGTACTGGACGGTCTACAATATCCCGGCGACAACCACCGCCATCCCCGCCAATAACACCACCATTGGCACCTATGGCAGCAACAGCGTCAACCCCAATTTGGCCTATGCGCCACCCTGCTCGCAGGGACCAGGGCTCAAAACCTATATCATCACCTTGTATGCCTTGTCGGCCGCGCCAGTCTTTGCGGCGGGAGCGAGTGTCACCCGTGATAGCCTGCTGGCCGCCATCGCCGACCGCACCATCGCTTCGTCGGCCCTGACCGTCACGTATACGCGGTAGGGGCGTCATTCCATGGCGCCCCGGCATTCCATGGCGCCCCGGCATTCCATCGCGCCCCGGCATTCCATCG
>CALFIC010000102.1 GCA_937876225.1 uncultured Chloroflexota bacterium
ATCTACACAGGCGAAGACACTCTTTCCCTACACGACGCTCTTCCGATCTTTGGTCGCTGGTAGCGGGAACTGCATTGAATCGCACCCAGGTCATCACGGTGAAGTTTTTGTCACCTTCAAAGGTGGCTTTGCTTACTTCAGGTGTGATAGATACACGCTTGCCGGTAGTAAAGTTGGCACCGCCGTTGCTGATGGTGGGACACGCGCCAGTGCTTTGACATATTGATACATCTGTCTGATTAATTTTGATTTCGCCAACACTCACAGTACCAGCATTTGGTAGTTGAATACGAATGAATTGCGCTTTTGTATTCGCAGGGAACCGTACATACGCATCAGTTTTGTACGTAGTACACGTAGTTGCTTGATCATCGCAGCCGATATTTTTCCAAGCCACACTATTCGTTTTGTTTGTAGCAATGTTTGTACTGGTACCAAGGCTGGTATTACTTAAAAAGACGATTGCATTCGCAATTCGTTCTGGACAACAACCGTCGATTCGATTGGTAATAACAAGATTGCGGATTGATTTACTACTACCAAGGTTGATTTCTAACCACGGGTTAGTATCGCCACCTGATGTATGTGTAAACGTCAATCGGTTTCCATCGAGAGCAAGTCTCGCAGGATATAAAGAAGAGTAATTCGTGCTTTGTGTCGCTATTGCACCTGTCATGTCTGCAGAAGGGAATGAGTAATCCCAGCTCGTAAACGGCAAGCAGACCACTGCTACCTCACAATTCCCTCGGATGCGCTCGAAGTTGGCATCTGGGTTGATTACTTTGCCACGCGCATCCACACTGATTTGCAGTTGATCCGACACGGGTGGGTTGTTGAGTGCCACACTCAGCGTGCCAAACAGTGCATTACGCGCTACTGCTGCTAAGGTGGTGTCGCTGACTGCAGTGCGGTAGATGCGGATGTTGTTGATGGTCATGCCGCTTTGGCCGATACTAATCGGCTCTTGGGCTTGGCGCAGAGTGGTGCCGGTGTTGCTGTTGCTGGTGGTTTGTAAATTGCTGCCATTGGCACTGTCCACCCGCAACGTCCATAGCCCGGCTTGATAGCGGGCTGCGATTACATAGGTGCTCCCCGCAACCAACGCACTCCCCGCCGTCAGGCTGAGGGTGCCCACGCTGAGGGTGGCGACACTGGATCCATTGGTGACCAATTTGAACTGGTTACCACTGCCCACGGCAGGTGCGGTCTGCATGATGGTCTGGTTGGCAGTGGTACTGCCCAATCTGACTTTGGCAACCATGGTGAAGTCGTGGTCGCTGATGAGCTTGGCATAGCCGACCGGCATGGTGGCACTGCTGGTTAGGACTCCATTACTGCCGGCATTGCTCAGCACTGATCCTTGTTCGGCACCATAGACACTCATGTCGCTGGTGCTGCCGCTGAGGGGCATACATCCAATCAGTTGTGGGTCTTCGCAGGTATTGGCGAGTGCAGTGATTTGGCGTAGATTTAGTGCATTGGAGTAGATTTGCAGGTCGCGTAGGCTGCCATTGAATGAATTGATGTCGGCATCCTTACCAACATTCAACACCCCAAAGCTCCCTGGATAGGCGATGGTGCTCGTGTCGGTGGCGACGATGACCCCATTGATATAAATACTGCGTTTGCCTGCCGCAAACGTGTACAGCACGTGGCTCCAGCTCCCAATCGCTAAGGCATTGCTGGCAACCAGCGCTGTTGCGCCCCCCATACTGAATTGGGGGCGCTCATTGGCGAGTGCCACCTGCATCAACGCATTGGTGTTGCTACTGCCTACGATGGTGCGCAGGGTGGTTGGTTGCCCTTCTGGGCGGACCCAGGCGGCAATCGTGAAGTCTTGGGCGCTGATGGCATTCCCCACCGCTGCATTGGTGTTTAATTTTAAGGAGTTCTTGTTGAACGCCCAGCTGCCATCGGCTTTGTACTCAGGGCATTCCAGCGAACTCGTACAGGTCAGATCGTTACTCTGGCTTGATAAATCGGTGAATTTGGCAGTAGCAGGTGTTGACGGCATACTGAGCGCTTCGTCAAACTTCGCGCATAATTCATTGCCGGCATAGACACAACTATTGGCATAGGTCGACGGAGTGGTGCTGAGGTTCTGGGCACCGGGGACTGTCACGGTGCTGTCAAACGACGTGCTCGTATTGGCGGCGAGTGATGCAGTTTTGATTTGATCAGATTGGAAGCCATTGGCGCCAGACACGCTACTAATGGTGCTATACCCTTGGATGCTACGGCCGAGTAGTTTGTTGGCCTGCGTAATCGTGGTGATGAGGCGATCGCCTGGCTTGACAACCAGATCGTTGCCACCGGCTAGTGCGCCATTTTTCAATTGCGTGATTTCACCAGCGCGTA
>CALFIC010000103.1 GCA_937876225.1 uncultured Chloroflexota bacterium
GATGGCAAGCGAATTGGCTATCTCAATGGCCAATTAATCAACGAAATTGCTGGTGCGACCATTCGCGTGTTTAAGAGTGCTCCCACCGTATGGGACAATCGTGGCATGCCCATTATCAGCATACCTGAGGGTGTCGCGGTGACGTTGAATATTGCGAGTGACCCAACCTATAATTATCATATCAGTGCCTTTGGTAATGGGAAAGTCGTCAAAGTGAGCAATCTGAGTGTGTCAGAGACCAAAGCGAGCGAGCTTAATTTTGGTAATACTATCAAGTCGGTCAAAATTAAAAGCGCTGTCAAAACGAAGAGCAGTATTTTTGTGGGGGACGAAGTAAACGTCAAAAACAAAGATACCTCAACGCAATTTTCCAATGTGGAAATTCCTGCTGATGGTATCGCAGATGTCACTTCAGATGATACTACCGATCAATATTCGATTGGTGGGAATATCGATAGTAACTTTGGATTAGCTGTGGTGCAAACTGATGATTCTGGCTCGGTCGCATTTTCGAATGCAGCAGTCAAAATGCTGAAGGGCGCGCGAATGTCGTTTAGTGTTAGTGCGGTTAATAAAGCTGGTGGAGCATTAACGGTACATGTAAACAAAAACGGCAGTGGTAGTACTGATCAAAAAATAACGCTTACTGATAGTGCTTCTACTGCTGCGATAGATAGCATTACTTCTGATGTGTTACCCGCCGACCAAACTGATGCAAACCCGTAATGTTAGAGTGTGATTGTTGTATGTGATGTTGCGTATATAGATTATGAGAGGGTTTTACGGTGTCGAACAAAAACAACCAAGTTATTTTTACTGCAGTCATTGTTATTGCAGTGGTGTTGTGGATCGTATTTTCGGGTAGTTCATCTAAATCACCAAGTCAAGTGACTGATGGGTCAGCCGAAGCTCCGGTTGCAACAGATGTCGCTGATACTACCGCAGCTACGCCGGCAACGAATGGCGACACGGCCGCGACGACGTCAGATCAGAGCGCAAATACATCCGGTGCGAATTCGAGTGCAAATGGTTCCATGATTGCAGATAGTGGTTTCGATGTGAAAACCGATGGGTTTTCATTTGAAAACTATGGCAACGCAAAAGGTGTCTCTAACCTCAAAGCCAATGACATGCGTCGTATGTTTGGTGACAAAGTATGTACCCGCATCAAAGACAATAAATGTACGCTGACTTCTCCTGCACGGCAATGGATGAAAGAAATCAACGCGGCGATGGATGGTGGGCATTGTGAGGGTATGGCGGTGACGAGCCTCACTATGTTCCACAAAATCGAAGATCCCAATACGTTTGGCGCCCCCAAAACCAATGAATTGGTGTTTGATGGAAATGCGCCACTCCAAGAAGACATCGCGTACTGGTGGGCCACCCAAAGCACCGAACCAACCATGAGTAGTATGATTACCGGCAAACCGAGTGACATCATCAAATTACTGGCGGCTTCGTTGAGTCAAGGCCAAAATGCAGACACGTTTTATTCAATCGGAATCTACATGGCCGATGGTACTGGTGGCCATGCGGTGACCCCTGTGTCAATCACCGATTTGGGAGATGGTAAAGTCGGACTTAACATCTACGACAATAATTGGCCCAATGAATTGCGCACGATTAACGTAGATACCAATGCCGAAACCTGGAACTATCAGGCTTCTATCAATCCCAATGCACAAGAATCGTTGTACAGTGGCACCACCCTCGAACTTACCCCTTCAAAGGCCCGATTGGAAACCCAAAATTGTGATTTTTGTGGTGGTAAAGGGAGTAAAAACACGACCAAGGGTGCGATGAATACGTTTATTTTGAGTGCTGCTGGGGGTGCGTCTACTACCACCGCTGGGTCTTCTGTGGTTATTGCCCCCGGTGCTACAGGGTTAGGAACGTCACTATTTGTGACTCCCGAAGGAAAACGGATTGGGTATGTGAATGGTAAATTAATCAACGAAATCCCAGGTGCATCTGTGAAGATTTTCAAAAGTGCGCCTACCCTTTGGAGTGATTCAGGTTTGCCCGTCTTTCGGATTCCAAACGGGATTACCACCACGTTGCAACTCGCCAATGACCCGAAGTACAAATACAGTGTTACTGCATATGGTGATGGCAAGGTCGTAAAAGTGTCCAAGTTAGACGTATCAGCCACGAAAGCAAGCACGGTCTACTTTGGGAGCAAGGTTGGTTCCGTCAAAATCAAGAGCGCCGTCAAAGCCACCCCGGATATCTATATTGGTGATGAAGAAGACGCCAGCAACAAAGATAGTGCGACGCAGATTTCAAATGTTGATATTTCTGAGGATGGGGAGTTCGACGTTACTTTTGATGAAGAAACTGATCAATTTAAAATTGACGGTGATGTGTCAGGTAAATTTGATCTTGATGTGATTGTCTCTGATGAAAATGGTGAATATACGTATTCGGTCAATGACGTTGCCATTGATGAAGGTGCAGATATCGAATTTGACATCGATTCTATCGATCATGAAGGTGATTCATTGACTTTGCAAGTCGATGAAAATGGCGATGGCACCTTTGATACCCAATTAGATGTCACCGATGACAATGCTTCTGAGACTACAGACATCGTAGCTGCTGAGGATGCAATCGACAATTAGTAACACACCAATCCCCCTGTATGCATACCGCATACAGGGGGATTGGTGTGTTACTCACACGTGTCCTATTACAGTGGTGGCACGGAGTGTGACATTGAAGCCAACTCATCAGCAGTATTTGGGCGCGCATTCATAAGCGTGGAGGCGAGTTTTCATCACCGAGCTTGACCGTTTCAGCAATACGCAAGCGTTGGATGGAAAGAATGCGGTGCAATTGCGTAGATGAGCACCATTGCTGCCAACGGTTGCTTTATGCCGTTTATTGTGGTTGTGCGGTTTGTGATGGGGTGTGATTTTTGCGTTGATAGAAGGCGAGACGGTATTTGCGGTAGCACGAGACACTCCGTATCGTTAATTTTCATCACCAAGCTTGACGGCGTCAGCAATGCGGAGGCGTTGTACGGTGTTGAATGCGAGGAGTGCTGTCCCGACTAATGCAATAGCGTAGATGAGTACCATCACCGATAATGTGCCCCAGGCCGTGAGTGGCTGATTACTGGGGACGTCGGGGTGTGGCGCAACGCCGGCTTTGATATAGGGCAAAATTGTACGGGCAGTACTGATGGCAGCGATTAATCCGCAAATAATACCACTGCCCGTCACAATACTTTGTTCGATAATGATAACATTCCGTGCGCTATGCATGGGCATTCCCATCGCTTGGAGCATGCCTAATTCGATTGAACGTTGGCGTAAGGTGGCGAGGGCACTCACAAAAATCGCCATAATGCTCAACCCGGTGGCTGCGACGAAACCGACACTCAACATGCCAAACAGGCCTTGGCGTTCAGGGCGGGTAAATTCGTGGATTCGGGCAACCTCGAGATCAATAATATCGAGGACTGGGATGGCAGCGCCGCGGGCGGCGGTATAAAGGTCATCGAGTGTTACGGTGATGTCACGTCGTGCCCAGACGTCACTAGGGGGCATAAAGCCGATTTCGTCGCTGATGAATGAGAGATTGGTGACGATGAATGGATGTTCGTCGGCATATTGCCCTGGCCAGCCAGTGACGATGCCCACAATCCGCATGCGCGTTTCTTGTTCGACATCGTCGACCACCAAGGTAACAGCAATGCGGTCACCGATGGCACTGGTGCCGGCGATGTTTTGGCTAATGATGACCCCATCACGGGTGCGGGCAAGTTGATTCATCAAGATACCGAGTGCGTTATTGTTCCCCAACCATTCATCTTGGAAATACGGCACTACGGCGGGGAAGCGTCGTCGGTCAACGCCGATAAGGTTCGTATCGATTTGTTTACCCCCGAGATTGATGCGGGCGGCATAGATTCCCACAGGGGCATAATCGAGGAGTCCGGGGATTTTTTTGTGAGCTCCGAGTGGCGTAAGTAAATAACGTTCGCCGCTGGTGCTGGCAGTCGTGCGCGAGGCGGCAGTTTCGATAAATTGGGTGTCGGTGCCGATACGATAGCGTAAGCCATCGAGGCTGGCTTTGTCGACGGTGGCCGCCATCGAGGCGACATACCCACCGACTCCGAGCGTCAGTGTGAGCAGGAGGATAGTAGTTTGCAGGCGTTCTGGGCGGCGTGCGAGGCTTTGAAGCGCCAGAATTGGCGCAATGTTGTCACCGCGCCGGCTGATTTTTTCTGCTAGCACAAGGAGTAACGGAATGATGCGATTGGCGATTAACGCCATGCCAAGTGTCGTAATCACGGGGAGCGCAAGGGTGAGGGGATTGGAAAACAAATCCCCTTCGCGCGATTGTTGCGATTGTAATTGGTAATATCCATAGCCGACTGCTGCCACGACCAGCACTTCGATTAAGAGACGTGCGACAGAGCGGAGCTGGTCGCTACGCCGACTTTTGCCGCTCGTGCTCAACGTGTTACGCCCTGACATGATAACGGGGCGCACTCCTAAGCCGATAATCAATAGCGCAATAGTAGCAAATCCTATAAATGAATTGCTGGGTAATTGGGTGATTGGCGTGGCAATGGCGGTGATTTGTAAAAAAGATTGGGTGCGTAACATGATTTGGGTGGCAAAAATAGCAGCCGGGATGGCAATGATGATAGTCAACGCGACATAACATAACCATTCAATTGCACTTACTCCAGTCATCCAAAGCACTGAAACCCCTCGACTCCGCAACAAGGAGTATTCGTCACGGCGGCGTTCGTAGTTGATAGTGGCTAATTGCACCACAAAAAATAATGCCAACAAGGCAATCGGTGCCGCCACCGCACCAGTACGAATCGTGAGTGCGTTAATCGTGGTTTGGGCACTCTGGAAGCTATCGAGCGGGCTCCGCTCGAGCTTGGCGGGTACTTTCGCTAATTCTTGTGCCAAGATACGAATGCGTGCTTCAAATGTGCCTACATCACCCGGTCCAAGTGCAAAAGGTGCTGGTTGTAAATACCAGGCTGCTTGGGCTACAGAATCAGGAAACACCACACTGACTTGTGTTTGCATACTTTGGGGGTCAACCAGTATCAATGTGTCAAGTGTTGCAGGATCGTACAACCAATCAGGACTCGTAGGGTTGAGTGCCTTCCAGAGACCGACAATGGTAATAGGTAAACTTTGTTTGCCATTTGCGGTGCTTGCGACAATCGTATCGCCTACATTGAGTCCGAGCGCATTCGCATTATTTAACGAAATCATCGCCTCTGTTTGGCTGGCAGTTGATTTGGGCAAGCGACCATTGACGACGCGCATATAATCTTCGATGCCGATTAATGTGGCAATTGGTGCAGTGCCAAGGGGGATACCTGCAGTCTGACCATCGACGAGCATGATTTGTAACGGAATGGTACGAATATGCCGGGTAATGCGTTGCAGGGGGATACCAAGGAATTGCGCAGCGTTTTGGGCTACTAAATTATCAGCGGCCAAAATCGTCCGCCATGGTGTAGCTTTACTCCCTCGGACATGGCGGAAGAGTAGTGACATGGCGGGGCGCTGGGTTTGGCGTGCTTGGCTTGCCAGCTGGTCATTGAGGATACGAAGCCCAGCTGCATCGGCATAACTCGGGACTAATAATCCGAGCGTGAGCGGTAATGTAAGGGCAATCAACAGCGCTACCGTGGCTGCCGGTGCTTGAATCGTCCGGCGCCAGGTGGCAGTCAACAATAATCGTACGGCGTGCCAACGTGCATTCATGGCTATTGTCCAACCACAACATCGCCAAGACGGAGTCCTTTGAGGATTTCGACTTGTTGGTCACTATGAATGCCGGTGACCACCGTTACGCGGCGCTCTTGGTCGGCTTCACGGAGGACGACAAAGGTGCGTTCACCAAAGGTACGAATTGCTTCTGGTGGAAGCCACAAGACTTTTTCATGCCGTTCGAGAATAATTTTGACTTTAGCGACGGTATCTCCTGGTACCAATGCAAAGCCTTTGTTGTCGACCACGGTAAATCTGGTAGTCTGATCTGGATCACCGAGTGCCCCGCCGTTTTGGCCGTAGGGTGCGGGTAAACGGCGAATAACGGCGGATAATACCAGGTCAGGACGGGTGACCGGGCGGATTTCGACGCTTTGACCTTCGCTAAGTAATTTCATGTTGTCTGCACTGAGTGATGCCGAAAACTCAACCTGTGTAGGGTCAGCTACTTCTATCGATGGTGTGAATGCCGTCACATTGGTGCCTTCAAAAATAGCCATTGAGGCAACGGTACCGGCTTGGGTGGCAACGATTTGGCCATCGGCAACTGCTTGTTTGGCTTTTTCAAAGGCGCGCTTCGCCGCATCGACAGCTTTCTTTTCGCTACTCAACGTATCAGCCATGGCACTGGCGAGTTCGACTTCGACGATTTCGAGGGCGGTACGGGCATCACGGAGCTCGGTGTTATCGCTACCAGCAAGTAATTTGTCGCGCTCTTTACGTGCTTTTTCAAAGGCAGTAGTTGCTTCGTCGATTTTGGTTTGGCGATCTTCTTTGGTGCGTTGGGCAGTGCGTTGCGCGGCTTGGACTGCTTTCTCCGCACTGCGTAAAGCATCAGTGGCACTTACAAAGGCTTTTTCGTAAGTACGTCTACCGTCGGCATCAAGTACATTGGGGATGTATTTACCATTGACGAAAATATACGGATTGGCAGGATCGGTGCCATAGCGATGCACCCAATCGAGATTCCAATAAGCTTTGCTATAGTCGTACTGGGTATCAATCAACGAATTGGTCGCGGTCGTAATCGCATAGGTGGCATCATCGGCAGCGGTGGCAGTATCTTCGTCGGTAGTGCGTACTGCACGTTGTTTTTCATCGAGATTTTTTTGGGCCGCATTGAGCACATCTTTGTCACCCCCAGGTAACAACAAATTGAGTGCATCGCGGGCATTGGTGACGGCTTTACGTTTGGCGTCAATGAGCTTGGCATTCAGCTTGGCTGCGGTGGTATACGCGAGATTCGCTGCGTCCAAATCGTCACTGGCTTTGCGCAGATTATCATTGACTTCATCTTGTTTCAGTTCAGCCAATAATTGTCCACTGGTAACAGTATCTCCAATTGCGACATGGATTTTGCTAACGATGCCATCGCGTCCAAAGCTGAACGTGTTGGATTGTACTGGTACGACCCGCGCAGTTTCTTCGATGACACGTTCGATGGTTCCTTGTGCCACTGTATAGGTCAATTCGGTTAAACCGGGGTCTTCGGGGAGCGGAGTAGGCGTGGCTTGGATTGCTGACGCCCCACTGCTACAGGCACTCACACACAGTGCAACGCTACCTACTAACAATAATTTTGAAAGCAAAGTCAATTTCATCACAATCCTATTATCGCGTTGCAGGTGTGGCTTCATCGGTCATGTACCCCATGTAATTCGGATCGGCTTTTTTGGCACAGGTTGCATTGGTGTCGCCTTTGCCTGGAGGCGTATTCGGGGTGATTTTGGCGACACAATCGAGATAGGCATTCGTTGCTGTTTGGGCTTTGGTGAGGGCAGCCACTAAATTAGCTTTTTTGTTCAACACTGTATCAAGTGCTTCGATTAGCCAATATTGCTCTACCATATATTGTGAATTGCTATCAGTGTTGACGGTAAGTGGCTTTTGGATGAGCGGCTCTAATGCGTCGCGGAGTGGCAATATATACCGGTTTTGTTCTTCGAACAAGGCATCATGGGCTTGGGCCTTCCGTGCCGGGATATTGCCGTAGGCGTTGACATTTGCTTGCTGACTCAAGTAATCGATGAGGCGCATACAGGCCTGTGGATTCGCTGCGGTGGCAGCGATGTGGTAGCCGACCATGGCCATGTCACTGGAAAGCAGTCCAATCGTGCCAACCGGAGGAGGAGCCATTGCTGCCAAAAACGCTGGCTTCGATGCGGGGTCGGTGGACGCAGTAGCTGGGTCATATGAACCAAGGCTGGTGTCGAACCACATGGCGATTTTGCCTTGCGTTTGCAATTCCCAGCTTGGGTCGGGTGTGTTGTTGGTGACGTCACGGCGATAATCAAACACCGGTTTGGGCATGACATGGTGCTCGCTGGCGAGTTTGAGCCACCAGTCGATGCCTTTGATGGTGTTGGGGTCGTTGTAGTTGGCACGTACATCTTTGCCAGTGCCTTGTACGAGTGATCCACCAAAGCGGTTGACCCAGAAAGTCAAATCACCAGTGTAATTCCCCATACTTGAATAGCCCAATACGCCATTAGAAGTTAATGCTTTGGCTGCTTTGAGAAAGTCCTCGGGTGTCCATTCAGCGGTAGGTGCGCTAATTCCGACAGCAGTCAAAAGTGCTGGTTGATAGACCAAACCGCGGGTATTGTAGTTGTGCGGGAATCCAATCAAACGCCCATTATTGCGGTAAATATCGAGTAACGCTTGGGGGATTTCGCTCGTTTTGACTGCGGTATCTGCATCCAGCAAAGGTTGCATATCAGCGAGTGTGGCGATATCTTGGTCAGATACTGGAATGCCTTGATTCCACAAGAAACAATCACTGCGTTTTGCAGCCTCGCTAATGGTCATGGTTGTCGTGATATTATCGGTTTGGATGAGTTTGACAAAAATCCCTGGCTCTTGGGTTTTGAAGTTTTTGAGAGCACGACGCATATCGGTGAGCGACGTTCCATATGCCGCAAACGAAATTGCGGTTTGATCAGGTGTTGCACTTTGGGCCTCAGGTGTGGCCACAATTACTGGACGTATGTCTGGTGTGGGACTCGGGGTAGTTTGGGGCGTATTGGTATTATCTTGAATTTGCTTTACCGTTGTTGCAAGGACTTCTTCCGGCGTCTTGGGCGGATTTTCAAATAACATTGAAATGCCACCGAGTAATCCATACGCCACGGAAAAATCTTGGTTGGGGTAATTTGTGAGCACTGGCAAGTGCGCTAAGGTATATTCATAATCAGATTGTCGTTGTTTGTCATCAGATTCACTTGCAGTTTGTTGGGCATCCAATGATTTACGGGCATTGATATAACCAGGATAATTTGGCCCATTGTTGGTTGTCACTGTTTGGTGTGATAACCATTCGATAAATGTCCAGGCTGCACCGGGGTTTTTGGTGCCACCACTAATCATATATCCTTCACTGCTCAGGTTAAGATCACTCCCTGCAGTAAATGGTTGAACCGCATGACCTACCGTAAACGCAGGTGCAGGACTTGTGGGGTCGCCAGTAAAAAGAACTCCTTCGTTCCAAATTGCAATTTTGCCGTCTCGGACCATTTGGGTAGGGTCGGCAGGATTGCTGGGATTAACGCCACTGCCTGCTGTTTTGCCGGCACTCATACCATCGGCCATGGCATACATCGGTTGGGCATAAATCACCCCTCGGTTGACAAGGTCAGCGTATTTTTTGAAGGCACCAATAATGCGTGCATCGTTCGCTTTGAGGTCACTGACTTTCATTGAAAGTAAATCAACACCCGCTTCTTCGAGGAGGTAAAGTAATGCGTAATTACCGCCATTGTCGTACCACCCATAGCGGGTAATGACATTGTTTTCTTTTTTGGTGAGTTTTTCGGCAGTCGCTAATAAGTCACTATATTTCCAGTTTTGGGCAGGATTTGGAATGCCTTCGGCTTTGAAAATGTCTTGATTGTATGAGAGTGACTGGATGCTAATGCTACGCGGCAATATGTACATACTGTTGTTTTGGGTATATCGTTCGAGGATGCCAGGATAATAATCATTCTGATCAAAACCGGTATCAGCATCCATATATGGTTTCATGTCTAGTACAAGTGGTGTGCCGATGGATTCTTTGCTGACCCAAGAGGCTGGTGCGGTATCTGCAATGCTGACGATCCGGCGCAACATACTGATGGTCGAATCAGGCGGATAATTGCCTGACTTGTCTGGCGGTAATTGGGTGGCATCATCGAGCGAAACAATAACGACGTTGATATTCGGGTGGGTTTCGGTGAATTTTTTGGCGAGATTTATATAGGTTTCACGTTCGTAATCATACGACGCATAGGTAATTGTTACCGTGTCGGCGGTTGTAGGCGTGCCATTTGCTACGGTGGCAGTGGGGTTTTCGCCGGCAGGGATGGTGGGTAACGTATTGCTACTGTTGTTGCCACATGACACAAGTAATGTAATTATCATGAACCAGTACAATAGTGGTGTGAAATGACTACGCATACAATGCTACTTTCTGTCGAAGAACTGTTTTGAATTTATATATAGTATACCCTGATTGCTAGTCTAGCGGTAATTTGACACACT